>NZ_JAJGUA010000031.1:0-66260 GCF_020784695.1 Limosilactobacillus secundus | reverse complement strand
GGTCATATGATGCCAGATCATGTGCACTTGTTAGTAAGTATTCCGCCGAAGCTAAGTGTATCGCAGTTTATGGGATACTTAAAAGGGAAAAGTGCATTAATGATGTTTGATCGACATGCAAACTTAAAATACAAATATGGGAACCGACATTTTTGGGCTGAAGGCTACTACGTAAGTACAGTTGGATTGAATGAATCCACGATAAAGAAGTATATCCGAGATCAAGAGAAACATGATATAGCAATGGATAAGCTAACAAGTGTGGAATATTCGGACCCTTTTAAGGGTAAGTGAAGTAGTACAAACACCGCTTAAAGCGGTGGCAAAGTAGTCAGAGCATTTTGGCTTGAGCAAAGCGAAAGCCAGCGCCTTGAGACGCCGGCTTTTATTATCGGCTTATAGCCGATGTGCAAACCACCCGTTTGACGGGTGGTTATGATTTACTTATGTGTTTGTAAATATTTCACTGCTTCATCAAAGGTAGTAACAGGGACAACCTTCATTCCCGGTGCATATTTTTTGGCTGCTTTTTTAGCCATTTGATAATTAGTCAGATGCCCCTCTTCATACTTAAGAATCTCTTTGGTTGGTTTTATATAAGGAGCAAAGAAAATAGTGGCTCCCGCACGGTGCGCAGCGATTACTTTCTTGTCAATTCCGCCAATTTCTCCAACAGTTCCATCTGAATTTATCGTTCCGGTTCCGGCGATTTTCCGTCCTCGCTGCAAATCTTTTCCGCTAATTTGTTGATATATTTGCAAACTGAACATCAAACCGCCAGACGGCCCACCATATTGACCAGCATCAACCTTTACAGGGATCTTAGTCTTAACTTGCATATTATTAGTAAGGATAATTCCAATTCCTGGCTTGTTAGTATTAGCAATTCTAACAAGCGGATGAGTTACAGTTTTCGTTTTCCCATCCCGAGTATAAGTAACCGCTAACGGAGTGCCAACTTTTTTAGCACCAATATATTTTTGAAAGCCTTGAGCAGTATTAAAGTGATGACCATCTACTTTTGTAATCGTATCCCCAACATGAATATCATGTTTAAATTTAGAATTAGGCTGAACTTGTAATACATAAATTCCTAAATAGCGCCGCGTTACTTTTTGATGGGCAGCATTGTAAGCAACTGCAATTGCTTCATTAATTGAACTATCCATATAAAATTTTTGAACGCGGTCATACGTTGCACTGTTTTGCCCACCAGTTACATCTTCCGCACTCTCAATTGACATATAAGGCATCATTTTGGCATATAAATATGTTGCAGGATGGGCACGCTGAATCGCCACAGACGTCAACATAAAACTTCCCTTATATCGATCGGGGTGTCCCTTTATTTTAACAAAAGACTGCAAATCAGCAGCTGTTCCCGGGCTTTCAATATAAGAATTTAGGGGCCAGAACAAAAAACAGCCTAGTAAGAGAACAAGCCCTAAAATAATCCCTATTCGTCGTAATATTATATTATCTTGCTTTTTCATTATCTTTCTTAACCCGTAACATTTCTCGTTCCATTAAACGCTTTTTTAGTGCTTCATTAATATTAGCAGGAAGATAAGCTGAGATATCTCCCCCAGCTGATGTTACTTCTTTCAATAAGCTACTAGACAAGTGCTGATATTCAGGCTTAGCAAGGAAAAAGACGGTCTCACACTGATCATCTAAAAAGTTATTCATAGCCGCAATATCGCGTTCATATTGAAAATCAGTAGTATTACGTAAACCACGCATTAAGTAATCTGCACCAATGCGGTTCATTAGATCAACAGTCAAGCCTTCTGTTGTAATAACCGAAACATTATCTAGCCCACTAACAGCCTCCTTAATTTGTGCTACTCGTTCTTCAACAGTAAACAGTGGATTTTTACTTTCATTAGTCATTACCGCCACTGCTAATTGATCAAATAATGCACTTCCTCGTTTAATTAAATCTAAATGTCCAAGTGTTAATGGGTCAAATGATCCAGGAAAAACTGCAACTTTCATTATTTTGATTCTCCTTCATATTGATAAATTGTTAAAACCGTAATTCCATATTCTTGACGGCGAATAAAGTTAAAGTCAGCTAAATCTGTCGGCAATTTTGCATTCTGATCTGTTTCTGCCACAATTATTGCATCTTTAGCTAACAAATTATTTTTAACCATCTGCTCCATATCATTAACAATTTGCTGTTTGGCATAAGGGGGATCTAAAAAGACCAAATTAAATTTCATTTTGTCTTTCGCAAACAAATTCAATGCTTTGTGAGCGTCCATTTTATAAACTTTAAATTGTTCAACATGTTTCGTAACGTCAATATTCTTCTTAATTGTTTTGATTGCTTGATATTGACGATCAACCAAGACTGCCTGACTGATGCCACGCGATACAGCTTCAATACTTAATCCACCGCTTCCGGCAAACAAATCTAGACTGGTTCCACCATTAAAGTAAGGACCAATTATATTAAACAACGCTTCTTTAACTTTATCAGTTGTTGGACGAGTTGCCATTCCCGGAACAGCACTAAGCTTTCGTCCTCCAAAGTCTCCTGCAACAATTCTCATTTTTTATCATCCTCATCATGTAATTGATAGACTCCTGTTAATTCAAGATCAGCTAACGTCGGGTCTAAATCTGGCCGAGCTGATAATTCAACCTTTTTTACTGCGCGTAATCGACTTATCTTCTCTTTTATTTTTTCGACGTCACTTTGGTCTACATACATTACCACATAATGCATTCGTCGAGAAATATAATCAATCTGACCATAATGACGAAGAGCTCGAATCACACGATTATTGTTAATGTAAATTATCAGGGAACGCCGTGGAATTAATTTAAACATTCTTTACGCCTCCTGTTTCAGGAATAAATGGTTTTCCCATAACTAAGCGATCCCGATTTTGCTGCATGCTAATATTCATTATAATGCCTACCGTTGCGGAAAGAATCAACATACTTGATCCCCCATAACTAATAAATGGGAAAGTAACCCCCGTAATCGGCAAGAGTCCTAGAACTCCACCAATATTAAAGAGTGTTTCAATCGTAAAGAATGTTGCTGAGCCATAACAGATGAGCGTTTGATACAAACTATCTGCCCGCACCCCAATTTGAATAATACGACAGATCAAAAAGAGTAAAGTAACTAAAATTGCCGTTACCCCAACTAGACCCAATTCTTCACTAGTAATTGACATGATGAAGTCGGTATTGGGTTCTGGCAAATATCCCATTTTCTGGATACTGTTTCCGAGTCCTACCCCAAATACACCCCCATTGCTGATTGCGTAATAGGAGTTAACTAACTGACTTCCTGAACCACTAGCATTTCCAAAAGGATTTAGAAAGGCAACAAAACGCGCAACTTGGTATCCACCACCTTGAAGCAAACCACTTTCAACTAGTCGTTCCAATCCAAGGTAGCCAAGCGCTGGTAAGACAAGAATTATCCCCAAACCAACGCCCCATTTATAATCCGCCGCTAAAAGCATGATTGCAATAATCGCTCCGTTAATCGCCATTCCTCCAATATCTGGTTGAATCATAATTAACCCGAGAAAAATTGCAATTATGAGCCAGGGGCCTTTAGCATCAGTGGTAAAATGTTGCCCACGTTGCCTAATTTTAGCCATTCGATCAGCTAAATATAAGATAAAATATAGCTTACAAATTTCCACCGGTTGAATATTAAAGAAGCCCAAGGATATCCAACCTTTAGCTCCGTTAACAGCCCGGCTAAAAACCAAAACAATGACAAGTAAAGCACCAACTACCAATGTTGAATCTCGTAAAAATCTTGGCGTTCGATAATGCCGCAAAGGATAATTTGCTATAAATGCCATTACTGCAACTCCCATTACAACATAGATTGTTTGTTTTACTAAATATCCTAATGGAGTTCCACCATTTTGCATTTCAATGGAAGCACTCGCTGAATAGACCATTACAATTCCTACTAAACATAAAGCAAGATAAGGAACTAAAATATAATAATCAAGGTAGCGGACGTTATTCCATACAGAACGAATCTTACGGAATCTTAATTTCTTTTTCTTCACAAAGTGCACCTACCTAAAAACAAAATACAATCATTATTATACAACAAAAAAAAGCTCGGAAAGCTAGTTAGCCTCCCAAGCTTTTTTAAATATTTACTTCCGTGAAGCAGCACGACGACGCTTAGCTTCCTTTTCACGGGCATTTGTGTTAAGGGTCTTCTTCCGTAAACGGATATTTTCTGGAGTTACTTCACAGTATTCATCTTCATTTAAGAATTCGAGTGATTCTTCAAGGGAGAAGTGAGTAGGGGTCTTAATGTGAGCCATTTCATCAGAACCAGCAGCACGAACGTTCGTTAAGTTCTTACCCTTGGTGATGTTAACAGTAATATCATTTTCACGACTGTTTTCACCAACGATCATACCTTCGTAAACTTCCGTACCTGGATCAATCAATAATTGACCACGACTTTCGATACCCATCATTGCGTAAGTAGTAGCCTTACCAGCGTTCATGGACACAAGGGTACCCTTTTGACGACCAGGGTTCCAGTTTTTGATAACTGGTGCATATTTTTCAAAGGTATGGCTCATGATTCCGTAACCACGGGTCATAGTCATAAATTCAGTTGAGTATCCAATCAAACCACGTGATGGTGCTAAGAAGATAAGACGAGTTTGACCATTTTCGCCTGGTTCCATGTTCTTCATTTCACCCTTACGTTTAGAAAGGCTATCAATAACTGAACCAGTATATTCATCTGGAGTATCAATTTGAACTTCTTCAAATGGTTCACTCATTACTCCATCAATTTCACGGTAAATAACTTGTGGACGTGATACAGATAATTCATATCCTTCACGACGTAAAGTTTCAATCAAGATAGAAAGGTGTAATTCCCCACGACCTGAAACAGTCCATGCACCTGGATCATCAGTATCTTCAACCTTTAAGGATACATCAGTTTGCATTTCACGCTTCAAACGATCTTCAAGCTGACGGGCAGTAACAAATTTACCTTCACGACCAGCAAATGGAGAATCGTTGGTCCGGAAAGTCATTTGTAATGTAGGTGGATCAATCCGCAATGGAGTGATTGCTTCGGGGTGTTCTGCATCAGTTACAGTTTCACCAACGTTGATGTCTTCCATCCCAGAAACCGCAATCAAGTCACCGGCTTCAGCTTCATTAATTTCCAACCGCTTCAAACCGAAGAAACCAAAGAGTTTAGTAACTCGGAAATTCTTCTTTGAGCCATCAAGCTTCATTAAGGTAACATTATCGCCGACCTTAATCTTACCACGGAAGACACGACCGATACCGATTCGACCAACGAAATCATTATAATCTAAAATAGCAACTTGGAATTGAAGTGGTTCATCAGAATTATCTACGGGAGCAGGAATTGTCTTGATAATAGTATCAAACAATGGCTTCATGGTGTGTTCTTGAGTAGAAACATCTGAATCATAACTTGAAGTACCGTTCATTGCTGAAGTGTAAACAACTGGGAAGTCGAGTTGATCTTCATCTGCACCTAATTCAATAAAGAGGTCAAGAACTTCATCAACAACTTCTTCAGGACGAGCACCTTTACGGTCAACCTTGTTAATCACAACAATTGGTGTTAAATGCTGTTCAAGGGCCTTCTTAAGAACGAACCGTGTCTGAGGCATCGTCCCTTCGAAAGCATCTACAACAAGTAATACACCATCAACCATCTTCATAACACGTTCAACTTCACCACCGAAGTCCGCGTGTCCAGGTGTATCCAAAATGTTAATTTGGTGATTGTCATATTTAACAGCAGTATTTTTTGAAAGAATAGTAATACCACGTTCACGCTCAATAGCGTTAGTATCCATCGCACGATCTTCAATTGAGAAGTGTTCTGGTAAAGTATCTGATTGCTTCAACATTTCGTTAACTAAGGTAGTTTTACCGTGGTCAACGTGGGCAATAATCGCAATGTTACGAATGTCGTCACGAGTTTTCAAAACTTGATTCTCCCTTTCGTCATATCATTTTTAAGTCGAACAGCAGCGGCCTATCAATAGCCAATTTCATAAAAAAACTGTGACATCGCGGTCACAGCCTCGACAACTAATTGATGATTTGTCGAATATCTCGACTAACCTGCCTCGTTGCTACTAATACAAGATTAGATGATAACACATTAATAGAACTACCGTCAATTGATTTCACAACTAAGCCTAATTCTTCTGCTAACATTCGTCCAGCAGCAAGATCCCATGGCTTTAAATCCGAGATATATCCACCTAATTGACCAGTAATCACACCAATCATCTCAATGCCAGCACTTCCATACATTCGTAAGCCAATTGCGTCTTGGGCGATTTTCTTTAACGTAGAATTGCCGCTTAAAGTTAATGTTCGATTCATCGCTAATAAACTTTCTCGTAAACCTAGGTTAGCTGGCTGACTAATTTTTTGGTTATCAACATAAACACCAGCGTTTCTTCGACCATGGTAAAGGCGATTATTAATTACATCTAAAATATAACCAAGCGTTGGTTGACCATCAACATACAACGCTAGCATAACAGCAAAATTATTATGCTGCTTAACAAAATTCATTGTTCCATCAATCGGATCAACAATCCAAACATGTCCTTGCATATTGCTTATTTGCTTGTCGCCAAACCCTTCTTCACTTAAGATTTGACTATCAGGATCAATCTTTCGTAGTTGATCATTTATTAACTGTTCATTTTCCCGGTCAATTGTCGTTACAAGGTCAGTATAATTCGTCTTCGTATCAATCTGGTAATCATTTTCCATTTTCTGGTATGCATTCTGACCTGCTTGACGGATTATTTGTTGTGCTTTTTGATCTAACTCTTCAATCCTAATCATTTTTTTGCCCAACCATCTTAATTCTCTTATCTGTTGACTCTTGTGCTGCTTTAATAACACGGTAGAGAACATAACCCGAATTCTTTTCAAATTCGCGGCCTAATTGTTTCTCCTCAGCCTTTGAGGGAACGACTTGCTTAAAAGCACGATAACAATCTAAAATTTTATCTCTGTCAATCCCAACTTCATAAGCATCTTCAACCGCCCTAAACATAGCAATTACCGTTTCCATCTCTTTAGTTGTCCATGATGGATCAAGGGGGTAACTATAGCTTTGTGAATTCATCTTTTGTCCCTCCAATCATTTTCTACTTGTATTATACAATCCAAACGGAAATTTAGGAATAAAAGGCCTAAAAGAATCCAAACAGAAAAAGTTCTTAGTGATCTCAAAATCGAGTTATTAATCACTAAGAACTTTTTTAATTTATTAAAATTTAGATATGTGTTGGGAAGCCCAGCGCAATGTCTGCAGCTTCTTGAACAGGCTCATTCAATGTTGGGTGCGGATGAATTGTTAAAGCAACGTCTTCAACATTCATTCCACAGTTGACAATCAATGAAAGTTCACCAGCAAGGTCACTAACACCAGGGCCGACACCTTGAGCACCAATAACGTTCTTCTTATCTTTAGTGTAGATTAAGCGAATAAATCCTTCGGCAGCATCAAGAGAAACGGCACGAGCATTACCAGCAAATGGGAATTGGGCAGTAGATACATCAATTCCTTTATCTTTAGCTTCTTCAACCGTCATACCCACTTGAGCTAATTCTGGATCAGCAAAGCAAACCATTGGTACTCCAACCCAATCATTAGCAGTATTCTTACCAGCAATTGCACCCGCAGCAGTCTTAGCTTCAAAGAATGCCTTGTGCGCAAGAGCAGGACCAGGAACAATATCTCCAATAGCCCAAATACCAGGTACATTCGTCCGGCCTTGTTCATCAACAATTATTTGATGACGATCGTTTAACTTAACATTTGTCATATCAAGCCCAAAATCATCAGTATTTGGTTTACGACCAACAGATACCATGCAGTAGTCTGCTTTAATGCTCTTTTCGCTACCATCAACTTCATAAGTGACAGTAACACTATTTTCATCTTGCTCAGAATCCTTAGCCATTGCCTTAGTTACAATGTCTACGCCTTTCTTCTCAAGATTCTTGACAACAATATCAACCATATCGTGATCAAATCCACCGAGAATTGAATCAGTACCTTCAATAATCGTTACATGAGCACCAAGATCGGCATAAGCACCAGCTAATTCTGTCCCAATGTAGCCACCACCAATTACAACTAATTCTTCTGGTACTTCCTTGAGGTTTAAGCCACCGGTTGAATCAATAACACGGCCTTCAAACTTAAAATGAGGAATTTCTACTGGACGACTTCCTGTTGCAAGAATTAAATTCTTCCACGTGATAGTCCGACCATTATCATTATCCATGAATTGCTTTGGACCAGGCTTAATTACACGAAGTTGGTGGTCATTATCAAGAATTGCCTCGCCATCAATGATTTCAACCTTATGCTTCTTCAAAAGCATCTTAACTCCACGAATCATACGGTCGACAACTTTATGGTCTTTCCATTCTTGAGTCTTAGTAAAGTCTAACTTTGCATCGGTCTTAGAAATACCATAAATAGATGAGTCTAAAGTTTCTTGGTAACGGTGACCAGCAGCAATCAATGCTTTAGATGGTACACATCCAACATTTAGACAAACACCACCTAAACCTGGTTCTCCCTTATCAATTAAAGTAACCTTTTGACCTAATTCTGAAGCTCGAATAGCAGCTACGTAACCACCAGGACCTCCACCAACAATTACTGTATCCTTTTGTTCAACATCAGCCATTATCTAGCCCTCCATCATCAATAATTCCGGATCATGTAATAACTTGTTCATGTAATTCAATGCATGTTGTGCAAGCCCACCATCAATTAAACGGTGATCGTAAGTCAATGATAACTTCATCATTCGACCAACAACAATCTCACCATCTTCGTTAACGTATGGTTCCTTGTCAATTCGACCAACACCAAGAATGGCAACATCTGGTTGGTTGATAACAGGAGTGAACCAGCCACCACCAATTGAACCAATGTTACTGATACTGATAGTCCGACCAGCCATTGATTCTGGACTTAGCTTGTTGTCAAAGGCAGCCTGAGTATTTTCAGTAATTTCTTTTGCAATCTCAAACATACTCTTAGAATCTGCATTCTTAATATTTGGATTATAGAGACCGTGGTCAGTGTTAGTAAGGATTCCAACATTATAGTAGTGCTTGTAGACAATTTCTTGAGTAGAATCATCAATTGAAGCATTTAATTCTGGGAACTTCTTACATGTGGCAACCAAGGCCTTAATAATGTATGGCAAGAAAGTCAAGTGAATATCTTGTTCTGCAGCAACTGCCTTGTACTTCTTGCGACTAGCCATTAGAGCAGATACTTCAACTTCATCAAATGATGTAACATGTGGTGAGATATCCTTTGACTCACGAGTAGTCTTAGCGATAATCTTCCGCATATTAGACATTGGTTCACGTTCTTCAAGGTCGGCATTCCATGGCTTGATTGTATTACCAACGGTCTTAGCTGCAACTGGAGCAGTCTTAGCTGACGTAGTCGTACTCTTTTCTTCTTTAGCTGGAGCAACTGACCCATTAAAGTTATCAATATCTTCTTTAAGAACTTGACCGTGGTTACCACTTGGTTGAACAAGTGAGATGTCAACACCCTTATCACGGGCATATTGACGAACAGAAGGCATTGCCATTACAAGCTTATTTGGTTCTGCAAGTGGGGCTACTCCACCCTTTGAAGAATTATCTTCTGAAGGGGAATCTGCAGCTGGAGCCGTGGATTCTTCACTTTCAGTAGCTTCTTCACTGCCTGTATCAGTTTCATCATCATCGTCTTCACTTTCGACGTTTGTACTAATACCAGGCTTACCATCATCAATTTCAGCGAGCTTGTCGCCTTTTTCAACATGGTCGTCTTCTTTTACAAATAATTTTTTGACAGTTCCATCAACTGGAGATACCAATTGAGTAGTTGATTTATCAGTTTGAATTTCAATTAAAGGATCATCAGCTTTAATTGCTTCTCCTTCTTTAACGAGCCAAGAAGCAACATCACCTTCAGTTAATCCTTCTCCCATTTCTGGTAGTCTAAAAATGTATGCCATATCGTATTAACACCCTTTCTATTCCGTACTTTTAGTAATTAATTACTTCCCGTACGGCATCCTCAATATCACGTGCACCTGGAAGCCAAACATTTTCAGCTTGCGGGAATGGATATACTGAGTTAGGAGCAGCAACCCGGGTAACAGGAGCATCAAGGTACATAATTGCACCTTCTGAAATAGCTGATGCAACTTGGGCACCAACACCAGCCATCTTTTGCGCTTCTTGAACAATAACTACTCGGTGCGTCTTCTTAATTGATTCAAAGATCGTGTCAGTATCAAGTGGGTAAAGAGAACGCAAGTCGATAATCTCAGCAGAAATATTGTTCTTAGCTAATTTCTTAGCAGCTTTTTGTGCTTCTGATACTTCACCACCATAAGCGATAATCGTAACATCAGTACCTTCTTGAACAACATTTGCTTTATCCAATGGAACAGTATACTTGTCATCAGGAACTTCACCTTTGACTGAACGATAGAGACGAAGGTTTTCAAGGAAAAGAACTGGATCGTTATTTTCAATTGCAGAAATAATTAATCCCTTAGCATCGTAGGCAGAACTTGGTGCAACAACTCGTAATCCTGGAATACCAACGAAGAAGTTTTCAAGATCATCCCCGTGCAATTCAGCAGTATGAGTACCACCACCATAAGGAGTCCGAATAGTAATTGGTGCATGCTTAGTTCCATTGTATTGGAAACGGATCCGTGACATTTGAGCAGCGATAGAATCCATTGCTTCAAAAGTAAAGCCCATGAATTGAATTTCTGGTACTGGACGCCAGCCAGTTGCTGCTAAACCAATTGACATTCCTAAAATACCTGATTCGGCAAGAGGGGTACTAAATACTCGATCAACACCGTATTTTTCTTGAAGACCATTAGTAGCACGGAAAACACCACCATTTTTACCAACATCTTCACCGAATACTAAAGTCTTAGGATCTTCGGCTAAAGCGATGTCAATACCTTCAGTAATAGCTTTGATATAAGTCTTTTTAGCCATGATTACTTCGACTCCTTTTCTTCGTACTTCTTAATTTGTTCTTTAATGTCTGGAGTTGGTACTTCAAACGTCCGCTTCAACATATCGCTAACTTTTTCAGGTTCTACTGAGTCAGCTTCTTTCATTGCTTCTTTAAAGCTTTGTTTGCATTCATCAGCATATTTTTGTTCTTCTTCTTCAGACCAAAGTCCCTTTTTCGTTAGGTACTTGCGGAGACGAATCAATGGATCTTTATCAAACCATGGCTTTGTTTCATCCTCAGTCCGGTAACGAGTAGGATCGTCACCTGCTGAACTGTGAGCACCGAATCGGTATGTTAATGTTTCAATTAGCACTGGTCCATTACCAGCAGCAGCAAATTCACGAGCTTCCTTTGCAACTTCATAACATGCAAGGACGTCCATTCCATCAACTTGAACACCTGGAATTCCAGCAGCAACAGCCTTTTGGGCAATTGTTTGTGCTTCAGTTTGTAGCTTTCGTGGGAACGAAATAGCCCACCCATTATTTTGGATAATAAATACGCCAGGAACTTGGAATGCACCGGCAAAGTTCATTCCTTCATAAGTATCCCCTTGTGAGCTTCCACCTTCACCAGTGTAAGCATAGGCAACAGTGTCCTTTTCACCATTCTTCTTAATTCCAAGAGCACCACCAGCCATTTCGACCATCTGTGCTCCGATAATGATTTGTGGCCGGAGAGCACGTGCATCAAAAAGGTTACCTTTGATGTGCCCCTTTGACCATAAGTACATTTGAGCAACTGTTGCTCCATGTTGAATTAATTGTGGCAAATCTCGATAAGCAGGAAAAAGGAAGTCTTGCTTCTTAAATGCAGCAGCTGTTCCCATTTCAGAAGCTTCTTCACCCCAAGTTGGCGCATAGAAACCTAATCGACCTTGCTTTGAAAAACTCATTGTTTGTTCATGCAAGGCACGTTCCCAAACCATTTTTTTCATTAAGTCAACTAATAATTCATCACTGAAATTAGCCATTAATTCTTCGTTAACAACATTTCCGTCGTTATCTAGAATTTGTACGGGTTTTGCGTAAGGTACCCCTTCATTGGCTTTAATCTCAGCAAAATTGACAGCTTTGGTATTGGCCATATTCAACATTCCTTTCCAAATCCAATTAACATCATGTAAGCGATTGCTTACCTACATTTATAGTATAACCGATTGCTCAAATAATACAAGCGCTTTCATAAACTTAATGGACAGAATTATTAAAATGGTGCAAGTGAAGTATACGGTTTTTAAATTTATAGTTAACTATTGTTACCTCATATTCATTAGCAATTTTAAATAGTTATGATAGACTATAATATGACTGAATTTTTATATGGAGGCATAGTGAGTAATGTATTTAATGAAAGATATTACCCGTGATGGCAATCCCGTTTTACGTAAACGAGCTGCTAAGGTCTCATTTCCCCTATCTGATGAAGACCAAAAATTAGCAAAGGATATGATGAAATATTTAGAAGTAAGTCAAGATCCTGAATTATGTGAAAAATACAAGTTACGAGCTGGAGTTGGCCTTGCTGCTCCTCAAGTTGGTGTTTCAAAGCAAATGGCTGCTGTCCTTGTTCCTGCACCTGCTGAAGATGAAAAGCCCTTATTTAAGGACGTCATTATTAATCCAGTAATCGTTAGTGAATCGGTTCAATATGGTGCTCTTACTGAAGGTGAAGGTTGTCTTTCAGTTGATAAAGATGTACCTGGTTACGTACCACGACATGACCGCATCACATTACGTTATCAAGACGTTAATGGTGAAACGCATAAGGTACGATTAAAGCATTATCCAGCAATTGTTTGTCAGCATGAAATTGACCATTTGCATGGAGTGCTATTTTACGATCATATTAATAAAAATCAACCATTTGAGGCACCCGCAGACACAGTGATGATTAGTTAATTTTTACAAAAAATGGTCGAGAGAAAACCACTCTTTCTCCCGGCCATTTTAACTAATTACTATTTTGATTTAATTTTTTTAAATCTTCAATGTACTCAACAGTTGCTTCATTTATCAAATAGGCAATATCGATATGCAAAATTCCTTCATATTTCCACCAATCGGTTATAATAAATGGTTGAGAGGCATTAGGAGCCATCTTTAAATGATGTTGTTTTGCATATTCATCAAGTTTTGCTGCTAGTTTTTGACGTGTGAAATCATCAAGATTAATATATTCTTTTTTATAATCAAAATGGTATTCAAAAGCAAGTACACCTTTTCCCCAAACATCGGCAACAATTTGAGAATTCAGATTTTTATTCCAATGTAACATTTCTTTCAAACTAGTATTTAACGCTGCATCAGTAACGTCTTGAGCATTTTTCTGTACCATTATCGTTGCTCGCTTAAGAAATACGCGATGGATCGTTAAATAAAGAGCAATAACAATTATTGCTGCTAAAATACAGATTAAGAATATAACCATGGCTATCACCTCTTTGGCCTTTACCTTTATTTAATAATACCATGTTAGGAAAATTTAAGACACTTTTGGTCATCTGTGATAGAATAATAAAGTAATTACTGCATAATATCTTTAATTAAGGAGTTTTTAACAGTATGACTTTTAAAGTATACTACCAAGCTGATAAAACAAAACGCCCAGTCCGTGAAAATACTCAATCATTGTATCTTGAAGCTGATTCAGAAGCTGAAGCACTTTTAATGGTTGAACACAACACTGACTACAATATTGAATTTGTAGAACAACTTGATGAAAAGGCCCTTGCTTACGAAAAGCAAAATCCTAACTTTAAGTTGACGACGTTCTAAGCTTTTAATCATTAACAGAGGCTGAGAAAAACGCTTGTTTTTCTCAGCCTCCAACTTTCTTATGAACATTAGAAAAAATAGTGAATTAATTATTTAAATATTATTTTGCTTTTTGGCACCATTCAAAGGAGGAATATTGATGAATTATTCAATCATCCTCAACCGTCATGCTGGTAATGGCAATGCAGAAAAGGCATGGTCGTCAATCAAACCGGTTTTAGATCAACAACAAATTGATTATCACATGGAAACAACTAAGTATCCTAATCATGGAGAATACCTTGCCAGTCAAATCGCCCAATCGCATAATGCAGGATCAACAATTGTCATTGCGATTGGTGGTGATGGTACGCTGCATCAAGTTGTTAACGGACTTATGAAGACGGCCAAGCGATTGAATAAAGAACCACTTGCGGTTGGATATATTCCTGCTGGGACAGGAAATGATTTTGCCCGCGGTTACGGGATTTCTATGCATCCACAAAGGGCATTAAATCAAATTTTAACTGCAGACGCACCACAAAAAATTAACATTGGTCATTATCATGAGGCGATTCGGGGTGAAGAAGGCTATTTTCTTAATAATTTAGGAATTGGTTTTGACGCAGCAATTGTTAGTCGTGCTAATACATTTAAGGCTCATCACAAGAAAAATCATATTGGACGTTTCACCTATCTCCAAAAGGCAATTGGAGTAATCTATGATCAGGAACCCTTTACCTTGATGATTCAATCTGGGCGTGAACACTTTATTTTTCCGAAAGCTTACATCGCAATTACTAGCAACCACCCATTTATCGGTGGCGGATTTAAGGTCGCACCAAATGCTTCATTAAAGAAACCATCATTGGAATTAGTCGTTGCTGAACGAAAAGGTTGGCCTATGACAATTTGGCAATTACTGCAGTTAGCTCGGGGCAAGCTAGACCAATCAAAATTTGCCCACCACTTCCAAAGCGATAATCTCCACATCACAACTACTTCACTAGAATTTAGTCAAACTGATGGAGAAGAGATCGGTAATCGTTTTATCGACCTCACCTTAGACATTAGTCAATATCCAATTTGGCAAACAATAGAAAAATAAGTTAAAAGCAGTAAGCACAGAAGAGAATTTTTCTTCTAGCGCTTACTGCTTTTTGTTAATCTTTTATTTTATTAATCTTCAGAAGCTTCCATTGCTTCTAAAATAATCCGTAACTGACTGCATTCTTCTCGTAAAGATTGCATCTCTTCACCGTACTTTGGTTGAATAGTAACAGTCTGCGTACCCGTATTTTCCTGTCCCTCTTGTTTACATAAATCATCCAAACGGGACTGTGCACGGTATAAATCTTCTTCAATTTCATGTTTGTTACTCATATTTAACACTCCCCAATAAATGTGAAATATTTTTAGAGCAATACTGGAATTGCAATATAAGTAAGATAACACGAGCTTAGAAGAATGTTAACCCTTTTTAGGTTACATCTTTGTTACTATCTAATGAAAAAGCTCTAATAATCTATCAGAACTATTTAACTGTTCCGGCAAAACTTGGATTAAAGTATGGACTAATCGTGTAAGTCGATACATTAGTTCCAGGGCGAGCAGCTGCTACATATTGATTATTTCCTGTATAAATAGCAGTATGGTAAGTTGAACCATGGTTACCCCAGAACAAAAGATCACCTGGCTTAGCTTCACTAACTGGATGTTGGTCCACACAGTTTTCAAGGGCTCCCGTATAGTGTGGTAATTGCTTACCTTCCGCATTCGCATAAACATACTTAACTAATCCAGAACAATCCATTCCACTAAGGCTTTCACCACCCCATACGTATGGAACACTATTAGAGTTAGCAATCTTAGTGGCAAGGCTAACTACAGAACCATGTTGTAAATCTTGATTAGTAGTTGCTACTTGCTGTGCAGGTTGACTAGCAGCCGCTTGTGATTGTTGCGGTTGAGTTTGTGATGTTACAGCAGTTGTTTGTTGTGAAGCAGCAGCATTACTATTCTGAACATTAACCGTTGCTTGTGATGCTGGGGCAGTCTGTGATTGTGGTGCTTGACTTGCTACTGGTGCTGCTTGAACAAATGATTGTCCTAAAGCAGTCGTATTTACAGCTGTTGAAGCAGCCTGACTAACAGCAACGTTTTGCGTTTGTGGTGCAACACTATTTTCAGCTGAGGCAGAAGCAGTATTAGCTGTAGTAGGTTGAGCAGCATTTGTTGCAGTTGCTACGCTATTAGCAGCTGAAGAGCCAGTCGCAACCGTAGCTGTGTTATTTGCAAGAGCTGCGGTACTATTGGCAGCACTTTGACTAGGAACAGTTCCTGCTGGTTGGCTACTAGCCACATCTTGTTGAGGCACAGAAGCAGAGGCAACTGCTGAAGTTTGAACCTGAACTGATGAAGTTGCATCTGTCGATTGAGCAACTGGTTGCTGAGTTGATACACTCGCATCAGAAACAGGAGCACTTACAACAGGTGTGTTTACAGCAGTTGAGATCGCAGGACCCGTTACACTGAGTTGTTGTCCAATGTATAATGAGTCATTAGTGCTTAGGTTATTCCATGCCATTAATTGACTAACCGTTACATTATAACGATCAGCAATAGAGCTAAGCGTGTCGCCAGGCTTAACAGTATAACTACCATCAGCATTCAAATCAGCGCTAGCATCATGTTGAGCAGTAGGCAACGTTAATTGTTGACCAACCGTAATTAAGTCGATACTATCGTTTATCTTCTTAACTGAAGGATTTGCTTGTTCTAATGCACTAACAGAAAGTCCATGTTGTTTTGCAAGCCCCCAAATAGTGTCACCAGACTTAACAGTAAGCTGTTCAGCATTAACTGCTTGTGTTGTTACTGCTAATAAACTTAAGGCACTAACTGCTCCTGCAAAAACGCCACGAGATCGATGGTTATTTGAATGATGTGTTCTTTTTTTACTCATATAAATAAAACACCCTCCCAATAAGTTCCTAAAAACTAAACAAATAATAATAAATTAGTGAAATACACAATTCTAACTTTACCATTAATTTTTAAATGCGTATAGCAATTATTAGATAGTTCTTAAAAAACGTTACTCTTTCTTAAAACATTAACTATTATAATAATATTTAATCTATCATTTCGTTTTTCACACGATCCATGCGAGTTACTAATAACAATTCAATAATTGTAATAATACTCATTAATAGAACTGAGTAACGACTAGTCGTCATGAAAACAATAATTGCTAAGATACACAAGATCCAATTCAACCGTTTCTCTTGACGAATTACTCGGATAAAATCCTTCGTAACTTTATCTGGTCGTTGACTTGCCAAAAATCCAAGTTGACTATGCAAACGATTTTCCCAAATCACTAATCCTAAAAAGGCAATTGAAATAATAAACGTTATTAGGCTATTCATCATTATCCTCGCTATCATCGGCATGCACCGTCTTATTATTCGCTTGTGATTCATTGTATCGAGCGGATAAAATCTGCTGATACTTTTCCATGATTACTTTATTGATCGGTGTATCATTTAGGGTTGGATATTTTTCTTTTATTTTTTCTAAAACATCATCTGAAAAGTCATAAACGGTCTTAACTTCCTTTTCACCATTAAGAAATGCCAACGTCTCATCATAGTCCAGAGTTATTAAATCGCGCTGTGTACGGTCAGCATCTGGCTGGTGAAGAACATCCGGATCATCTTTTAGATCTTCCCGAAAGCCGTTTTCATCATATTGATATTTATTATCTTCCATTTTTAAATTCTCCTTGATTATCTTCCAATTCATTATACGGTCTTTATAAGACTAAGCCAAGCCAGTAATTTGCTGTAAAATGTGCGCAGAAAACAGTCTTCTCGACAAGGCGGTTGGCTAAGCTAAGGCGGGGGCATGGGCTGATTGTCGTTCGGCTGCGAACCTTGTGACGACGCGAAGCAGTTCCACATTATCTTACAATTGTCCATGAAATTAAAAGAGGGTGAGAAAAAAGGCAAAGTTTTTCCACCCTCTTTTAATTTCTAATTATTAACATGACTCACTTTAATTAAACGCGCAACGTTTTCTGCTGTTTGAGCAATATCAATAGGTGCATCTGCTAATGCTGTTTTTAATGGTTTAGCCCCTTCAGGAGTTGCAAAAATTGCATCAATGGCCGTGGATGAATATAGATCATTTACACCTTTACCAATATTTCCAGCCAACACAATTACTGGAGCATTAGGAGCCACCTCTTTAGTTGCCTTAGCGACTCCATATGGCGTTTTACCAAGTTTAGTCTGGAAATCAATTCCTCCTTCACCAGTAAAAACATAATCCGCACCAACTGCCTTTTTTTGTAGTTGAGTTGCTTCAATCACTAATTCTACTCCTCGCTTCATTGTCGCACCGGTAAACGCTATTAATCCGGCTCCTAAACCACCAGCTGCCCCTGCACCTGCTGTTTGTTCAACGTCTGGCCCACCAGCTGCAACTATTTTTCGTGCATAATGATGAAGATTTTTATCCAAGATATTCACCATTTCTCGGTCTGCTCCCTTTTGAGGACCAAATACTGGGGCTGCCCCATTTTTACCTGTTAAGGGGTTGGTAACGTCTGATGCAATTTGAATATCTACATTTTTTAAACGGGAATCTAAATCTCTAAAATCGATTTGATTCAAATTTGCTAACGCACCACCGCCTAAACCAATTTCATGATTATCAGCATCCAGTAAACGTGCTCCAAGCGCTTGGGCCATCCCCGCTCCCCCATCAACGGTTGCACTTCCACCAATTCCAATAATTATTTTTTTAATGTTATGGTCAAGAGCATCCTTAATTAACTCGCCGGTACCATATGTAGTTGTAATCAGCGGATTCGCAGTCTCCTTATTAACAAATTGAAGGCCACTTGCCGCCGCCATTTCAATCACTGCTGTTTCCCCATCACCTAATATTCCGTACTCAGCATTAACTAATTCATTTAATGGGTTATGAACTTTAGCAATCATTTTTTGACCGTTAATCGCATCAACTAAGGATTGAACAGTCCCTTCTCCTCCATCAGCCATTGGAACTAAAGCATACTCGGCATTCGGAAACACTCTTTTGATTCCTTCTGCCATCACATTTGCTGCTTCTTTTGCTGTTAATCCGCCTTTAAATGAATCTGGAGCAATTACAAATTTCATCACTGATCATCCTTTCATTATATATAATACAAAAAATACTCCCTATATTCAGAGAGTATTTTTTGTATGATTATAAAATTTTAAACTAACCCATTTGCAACTAAACGTTCTGCATTTTCAACGGTATTCCAGGCAGCCCCTTTAAGGAGATTATCAGCAACAACCCACATATTAAAGGAACCAGGATTTTCTTCATCTGCACGGAGCCGACCAACAAAAGTGTCACGCTTACCAACAGCATTAATTGGTTGAGGATAAACCTGGTGCGCAGGATCATCCTGCAGAACTACCCCGGGAGCATCCTTTAATACTGCCCGCAATTGGTCAACAGTTACCGTTGGATCGTCAACAGTAAAGTAAATGGATTCTCCATGAGCAATTGGGACAGGTACCCGAACACAAGTGGCAGTAACCTTAATATCCTTAGCGTCCATATTGTTTAACATGATCTTCTTTGTTTCATGGATCATCTTCCATTCTTCATGGGAGTAACCATCATCTTCAAAGACATCGATCTGGGGCAATAAATTAAAAGCTAATGGATAATGCTTCTTGTCACCCTTTGCTGGTAAAATCTTGGCGTCTGCTTGCATGTCTTTCCCATCGAGGTAGTCTTGGGTTTCTTGTCGCAGTTCATTTAAAGCTGATTGACCTGCTCCAGAAGCCGCCTGGTAAGTTGAAACAATAATTTGGTTCAACCCAAATGCTTGGCGGATTGGTTCCAATGCTACCACCATTTGAATTGTCGAACAGTTAGGATTAGCAATAATTCCATGATGATTTTCTAATGCCTCTTCATTTACTTCTGGAACTACTAGCGGTACATCAGGTTCCATTCGAAAAGCACTCGTATTATCAACGCAAACTGCTCCCCGCTTTACTGCTTCTGGAAGGAACTTTTTTGATACTGATCCACCAGCAGATGAAAGCACGATATCAACTCCATCAAAAGAATCAGGTGTCGTTTCTTCAACAGTGATCGGTTGGCCCTTAAATGATAATTGCTTACCAGCTGACTTAGCAGATGCCAGTAATTTCACACTCTTTACTGGAATTGTTGATTGTTCCAATTGCTGAATCATCCGTGTACCAACTGCACCAGTAGCACCCAAAATTGCGACATTATATTCTTTACTCATCTTAGTTCCTTCTTTCAACCTATCCTAAATTTTTCATAAAATTTTGTAACCGTTCAATCGCCGCATCAATAACAGAATCTGCCGCTGCATATGATAAGCGAATATATCCTTCTCCACCAGGACCAAATGCATTCCCGGGAATTACGCCAACTTTAGCTTCGTGAGCTAATTTACGTGCAAAGGCAAGGTCATCCTTTCCAAATTGAGCAGGGATTTTAGCAAAAATATAAAATGCTCCATCTGGCAACGCAATTTCAAAGCCCATCTTTCGCATTGCACTCGCAAGTTTATCTCTCCGTTGACGATAGGCCTGCTTAAATTTTTGCGGATCATCATCCCCGTTTTCTAACGCTTCAATCGCAGCCGCTTGAGCAGTATCATTTGGGCACGTTACCATAAATGAATGCATCTTTGACATCGTTGAAATGAATTCTCCCGGGCCAGCCACATATCCTAAACGATAACCCGTCATTGCATGTGATTTTGACAAACCACTAATCAGAATTGTCTGCTCAGGCAAAAGCGTCGCAAGTGAATGAAACGGTTGATCGTACATCAATGAACTATAAATCTCATCAACAATCGCATAAATGTGATGGTCTTTAATTACTTTAGCCAATCCTTTTAGTTCTTCTTCAGTGTATGAACGGCCAGTTGGATTATTAGGATAATTTAAGAGAACGGCCTTTACTGTAGGACCCTCTTTGGCTAATACCTCTTCTAGCCCTTCAGCAGATAGCAAAAAGCCATCATCAGCAGTATTAACTTTGATCGGTTCAGCACCAGTTAGGGAAATGCTCGGGAAATATAGCGAAAATGCTGGAGTGGGAATAATTACTTTATCTCCCGGATTTAACATCGCAAATGTTGTCGCCGTTACCGCTTCTGTTGCCCCAATCGTGACTACAACTTCGGTTTCAGGGTCATAGTAAACATGACGACTTTGCTCAAGATATTTACTAATCGCTTTGCGTAATTCGATTTTACCCTTACTCGGTGAATAGTGAGAATCATCATTTTGAATACTTTCAATTGCCGCCTTTTTAACGTGATCTGGGACAGCAAAGTCAGGTTCACCAAGTGTTAATTTTACTAGTCCAGGAACGGCAGAAATTTCTTCATCAAATGCACGAATCTGTGCTGGCGGAACAGCTGCCAAATAACTATTTACGGTGGTTGCTAATTCAACATGAAGTCTTGGCATTTTTTCACCTTCTTATAAAATATTTTCTAAGCCAATTACCAATTTTGATAATCCATCAACTTTCTCCAGAGCAACTTTAACCCCATTCATGAAGGATTGACGGTCAAATGAGTCTTGGCGGATAGTTAGGGCCTCACCATCCCCACCAAAGAGAACTTGTTCGTGAGCAATGTACCCCGGAAGCCGAACGGCATGAATCTTAATTCCATGGTAATCACCACCCCGAGCACCGGTTAAACTCTCTGTTTCATCAGGATTTGTCTCATGTGCAGGACGGACTTGATCGATCAACTTTGCGGTACTCAAGGCCGTTCCCGATGGGGCATCTTTTTTATCACCATGATGCATTTCAATAATTTCAACGTCAGGGAAGTATTTAGCCGCTTCCTGAGCAAATTTCATAAGAAGAACTGCCGACATCCCAAAATTAGCAGCGATCAATCCACCCACTTGTTTTTCTTCACTGAGACGCACTAGGTCTGCTTGTTGTTCATCGGTTAAGCCAGTCGTGCCAACAATCGGCCTCATTCCGTGTTCAAGTGCAAACTTAACATCCTGATAAACGGCACTTGGCAAGGTAAAATCAATCCAAATATCAGCAACCCCATCTTCAATTTCATCCAAAGTTTGATAAGGATGAACAGATGATGCAAGGTGAAAATCAGCCATATTCTCTTTTGTTAAGGTTGGTGCAAGCGCAGCGGTAATTTCAAATCCAGCGAGTGAGTTCACTAGGTCAACTGCCTTTTGTCCCATTGCTCCAGTCGCACCAGCAATTAAAACTTTTTTCATGCTTTATTCCCCCAAATTTAAAGGTAAGTTCTTAGTAGTCAGCGAATTAGTAGGTAAGGATAAGGCAGCCTCTAATTCGCGTTTCTCTTCTTCATTTAATGGAAGAATTGGTAAGCGACAACTACCAACGTTAAAACCTTGCGCATTCAAAACCGCTTTAACTGGTGATGGTGATGGGAACATAAACAAAGCAGCCATCCGGGGAGTTAACCACCGTTGCAACTTACCAGCAGTTTGATAATCGCCTCGGTATAGCGAGTCATACATTTGGCGCATTTGATCGACATAGGTATGGGAAGCAACCGAGATAACCCCATTTGCTCCTAAAACCCGGGCAGTTAGCGCCTGTGCATCTTCACCCGTGAAAACTGCAAAATCAGGGTCGCGGTGTTCAACAATGTATTCAAGTTCTTCCAAAGATGTACATTGTTTTACAGCGGCGATATTTTGATGGTGAGACAATTCTACTACGGTTTCCTGAGCCATCTTTACCCCTGTACGACCAGGAATGTTGTAAATGATGATTGGGAGGTCAACATTATCCGCAACTGCTGTGAAATGAGCCACCATTCCCCGTTGGTTAGGTTTGTTATAAGGAGGAACAACAACAAGGGCATAGTCGATACCGTTAATTTGCGCAACTTCATTAGTAAAGGCAATCGTTTCTTTAGTATTATTACTTCCAGTTCCAGCAATAACCGGAACCCGTCCGTTTACAATTTCACCGAAATGTTGGTATAGCTCAATTTTTTCATCATGAGTGAGTTCTGGAGTTTCTCCAGTAGTTCCCCCGATAACAAAACCGTTGCTCCCGTGTTCAATTAAGTAATTTGTTAAATCCTCTAAACGACCATAATCAATATTTCCCTCATCATCAAAAGGGGTTACAATTGCCGTCATTAAGTCTGCATTTTGTAATAATGTCATATTCATTCCTCCATTATTTATTCCGTACTAATTTTGCATTCGATATTCAAGAAAACCAGTAATCGCATCTACTCCACGTTTAATTGCTTTTTCATTGGGAGTAAGGGTGGCCGAATGTAATTGTGAATTATCTTCAACCCCAAGCCAAAACATGGTCCCTGGAAATTTAGCCAATAAGTAGCCAAAGTCTTCCCCAGTCATTGCTGGTTCTGTCTCTATAAAGTTTACAGTTGGTGTTTCTTCCATATAACGAATAAACCGTTTTGTTAATTCTGGATTGTTCTCTACTGGCCAATAGCCACCCTGATTTAATTCAAGGGAAACCTCCATGTTAAAACTGCGTCTGATTCCTTCACATACGTCCCGCAAGCGGTCATCAATAGTTTCAATCATCGTCTGCGTTAGTCCCCGAATCGTTCCTTCAATCCGCGTATGGCCAGCAATAACATTTCGAATCGTCCCGCCGGCAATCTTTCCTAAGGTAATTACACCACTTTGAATAGGATCGATACTCCGCGAAATCACAGTCTGCACTTGAAGAATCAATGATGCGGCCGCAACAACTGTATCATTAGCATTTTGAGGATACGCCGCGTGACCTCCCTTACCATTGAGGTCAATATTAACTTCTGTGGTTCCCGCAAACAAGGTCCCCATCCGACAGCCAATTGCTCCTGCTGGCAAATCAGGATTATCATGCAAACCGTAAAACTCATCTGGTTTCCACTTTCCACTAAACAAGCCCAGTTCATATGCCCGCTTTCCACCATTTTCGCTTTCTTCGGCCGGTTGGAAGAAAAACAGTAGATTATCTTGCGGCTGGTGTTCACTAAAATAATTCAATACGCCTAATGCAACCGTCATATGAATATCATGACCACAGGCGTGCATTACTCCCGGATGGGTTGATGAGTATGGCAAGCCTGTTTGTTCCTCAACTGGTAAAGCATCGATGTCTGTTCGGTAGCCAATTGTTCGTTGTGGATTCTGACCATGCACCACCACCATAAGAGCAGTTGGCAATTCCTTAAAGGTACGAACTTCTAAAAAGGCTTGGTTAAAACCAGCAATCGTCTCCACTAAGTATTGGTGAGTATCAAATTCCTGAAGAGCCAGTTCCGGAATCTGGTGGAGATGACGACGAATTTGAATTAATTCTTCTTCTGTTAGCA
The DNA here is from genome assembly GCF_020784695.1 of Limosilactobacillus secundus. Classification (NCBI taxonomy): domain Bacteria; kingdom Bacillati; phylum Bacillota; class Bacilli; order Lactobacillales; family Lactobacillaceae; genus Limosilactobacillus; species Limosilactobacillus secundus. Next base: position 41,971 of record NZ_JAJGUA010000031.1, on the reverse strand, counting down.
TCTTGACCTCCTCCTAGAGCTTCCGTAAATCGTCCTCTAGTTCAGTCTTACCAGCGGTTTGGTCATCGACATTCTTAATAAACTTAGCAGGAACTCCCGCAACCATTGTGCGAGGGGCTACATCATGGGTAACCACGGCGCCAGCAGCAATGACGGCCCCTTCTCCTACATGAACCCCTTCAATTACCACCGCATTGGCGCCAATCATTACATTGTCATCAATGCGGACTGGTTCAGCTGAAGCCGGTTCAACAACCCCAGCTAATACAGTACCAGCACCAATATGACAGTGACGACCAACAATTGCACGGCCACCAAGAACTGCCCCCATATCAATCATCGAATCAGCACCAATTTCAGCACCAATATTAATTGTTGCTCCCATCATAATGACAGCATTGTCACCAATAAGCACTTTATCGCGAATAATTACTCCTGGCTCAATGCGGGCATTAATATTCTTCAAATCAAGCAAAGGAACTGCTGAATTACGCGCGTCGTTTTCCACGTGGTAAGATTCAATCGCTGAACTGTATTCCTTTAATAACGGTTCAATAACTGTCCAATCACCGAAAATAACCCCCGTATGCTGTTCAAGAAATGTTTCTACTTCTGTGGGAAATTCTAAATCACCCAAATTTCCTTTAAGGTAGACCTTTACCGGTGTCTTCTTTGGTGCGTTACTAATGTAGTTAATGATTGTTTGTGCATCTAATTCAGCCATAATTATTTACCTCTTTCTTCCTTTATATATATGTCTATATATGTCAAATTATTGTTGGTATGGTTCATCCAAATGAATTAAATCATCATAGGTTTCTCGTTTAATTACAACCTGGGCTGTGCCTTTTTCCGCAAAGACAACTGCTGGACGAGGATTCCGATTATAATTTGAAGCCATGGAGTAGCCATAAGCACCAGTATCAAGCATTGCTAAGACATCCCCTGGTTTTGTAGCAGGTAATGCCTGATTCTGACTGAGAATATCACCAGACTCGCAATACTTTCCCGCTACCCGAACATGTTCAATCAACTCTGCACGAGGATTATTTGCTAAGACCGTTTCATATTGTGCTTCATAAAGTGTTGGACGAATGTTATCGCCCATTCCTCCATCAACTGTTACATATGGCTTCAATCCTGGTACATCTTTACGTGATCCAACAGTATAAAGATTATAGCCAGCAGGCCCCGCGATTGAACGTCCTGGTTCTATCCAGATTGCCGGCATGGCAAGGTTTGTTTCTTTAATTTCAGTTTTGATAGCCTTAATAATTGCTGCCACAAATTCTTCTGGAGCAAGTGGTGTATCATCTTTTACATAACGAATTCCAAAGCCACCTCCAACGTTGATCACAGCAGCTTGGTAGTTGAATTTTTCTTGCCAGTGGGCGGCAACTTCAACTAACTTCTTAGCTACTCCTTCAAATCCCGCAAGTTCAAAAATCTGTGAGCCAATATGGGCATGCAATCCTTTTACTTGCATCCGGGGATTCTCGAGGACTTTTGCTAACGCCTCATCTGCCTGTCCTGATTGAAGGTCAAACCCAAATTTACTATCAACTTGACCAGTTTGAATGTATTTATTTGTATGAGCAGAAATTCCAGGAGTAATTCGCAACATCACATCAATATGCGCATCATGCTCTTCCAAAACATCTGCTAATAATTCAATCTCATGGAAGTTATCAATCATGATTGTTCCCACGTGATGATCAATTGCCATTTCTAATTCTTCCCGTGATTTATTGTTTCCGTGAAAACTAACATTAGCCATTGGAAAGTCAGCTTTGATTGCAGTATACAATTCACCACCCGAAACAACATCAACATGCGCACCTTCTGCAGCAACTACTTGATACATTGCGATTGCTGAAAAAGCTTTACTAGCATAGCTAACTGCATAATCAACACTGTTTTCTTCAAAAACTTGCTTAAATGCTCGGATCTGGTTACGAATCTGTTGAACATCATAAACAACTAATGGGGTACCAAACCGGTGAGCTAATTCAACTGCATCACATCCCCCAATCGTTAGGTGACCAGCAGCGTTTATTTGTTGATCAGAAATTTGTTCGTTCATTTGTAATTCCTCCATGAAGTTTGTAGTAAAGAGGCTGTATAAAAAAATCCACTGTCTGCGCAAACAAACAGTGGAATTCACTTATCCATTCTGATTTGTCGATAGCGCAACGCAGGCTCTTATTGTCCTACGACAGTCCGTAGCTTATTCAACTACGACCCAGCTACTTAATATGCCAAACTAAGCGCTTCGGCAACTTCCCTGTTCAACTAACCTCAATGTCTTGGCGAACTAAATTAGTTTACTAGTGTCGGTTGCGCCTCTTCGATTTATACATAGCTTATAAGTCTTTTATGAGAATGTCAATATAAATAATTAAATTTAAAAAAGTTTTTTTAATCTATTAGATGTAAGAAAGTTAATTGCACTAAACTTTCGTAACTTAAAAGCTTGCATGTCACCTCCAATGTGTTAGAATTCGATTAAATTATTTTCGAGATAAATTAGCAGTCCTAATTATCTCAAAGGAGTATTTTAAGTATGAAAGTCGTAAAATTTGGTGGAAGCTCTCTGGCTAATGGAGAAGCCTTTCAAAATGCAATTAATATTATTACCTCGGACCTACAACGACGGGTAATTGTCACTTCTGCGCCGGGCAAACGCTTTGCCGATGATATTAAGGTCACTGACTTGCTGATTAAATATGCCCAAACAGTAATCGCAGGCCAAAATCCCCAAGACATCGTTGAACAAATTTTAAATCGATATCAAGAGATTGCTGCTTATTTTAGCTTACCAGCAGATAAATTAATTCCGCTAGCCGAACAACTGGAAGGTCTTTCGAACCATACTTACCCAAATGATAACTATCTCTTGGCCGCTTTCAAAGCTCATGGTGAACGTTTAAATGCCCAACTAATGGCAATTCTTTTGCAACATTTAGGTTACGAAGCACGTTTTGTGACACCAAGTGAAGCTGGTATTATCGTTACTGGAACTCCCAATAATGCTAACGTTATCCCAGAAACATATGCAAACTTGAGTCATTTTACGTTTAATGAGAACGAATTCTTAGTATTCCCCGGTTTCTATGGTCTCACTCTTGCTGGCCACATCGCTACTTTTTCTCGTGGTGGTTCTGATATCACCGGTGCAATTCTTGCGCGCGGTCTTCATGCCTCCACTTATGAAAATTTCACCGATGTTGATGCTATTTACTCAGCCAATCCACAAATTGTCGATCATCCGCAACCAATCACTACCATGACTTACCGGGAAATGCGGGAACTATCTTATGCTGGTTTTTCTGTCTTTCACGATGAAGCATTGATTCCTGCCATTCAAGGAAATATTCCAATCAATGTTCGTAATACTAATGATCCTGAAAAGCCGGGAACAATGATTGTCCCTGATAAAGATTTTCAACCAAGTGACATTGTAACGGGAGTCGTGAGCGGAAAACACTTTGCAGCCCTTTACCTTCACAAATATCTTCTTAACAAGCAAGCAGGTTTTACTCTTCGTATTCTTGAAATTCTCGCAAAGCACAACGTCTCATACGAACATATGCCTTCAGGAATCGATGATATAACAATTATCCTTGATCGAAATGCAATTAATGACCAATTAATCGATACCATCTGCAATGAAATTCAAGAAGAGATTAATCCTGACCGTTTAGAATGGATTGACAATTATGCAATTACCATGGTTGTTGGTGAAGGTATGCGTAATCGCACGGGGGTAATTGATGATATTTTAGTGCCCCTAGCTGAAAAACACATTGCGGTTCCCATGATTAATCAAGGAGCTTCACGAATTGCAATTATGATTGGGACATACAACGAAGATGCAGATGAAGCTGTTCGAGCTATTTACCATCGCTTTTTTGTAAATTAGGAGGAACTATTTATGGTGCAGTTATTAAAAGTACACGGATCACAAAATGCCTTTTTTATTCTTGACCAAACACAACTGACCAATCCCCTTACCGATGAAGAATTAGTTTCATTTACCCAGCAAATAACTGATGCACAAAATGGCGTTCTCGGTGGTGCTGATGGCGTTTTAGTTGTTAACCATCCAACTAGACCAGGATCAGCAGCACAAATGCGGGTAATTAACGCAGACGGTAGTGAAGCTTCAATGTGCGGTAATGGTTTAAGAACAGTTGCCCGGTATGTAGCAGAACGTGATAATTTAACCGATTTTAAAGTCGATACAATGAATGCTAGCCTTCGTGTTCGTCAGCATGAAGACCTTGCACCCAGAGTACCTGCTTTTGCCGTTGAAATTTCACCAGTAAAGTTTGACAGGACTGCTTTGCCATTTGATAATCTTGGCCATGAGCGCCTGTTAGACACCCTTGTCCCTGAATTATATCCCAGTCTCCGTTTTTCAGCCCTTGCTGTTCCTAACCCCCACTTAATTAGTTTTGTTAGTATGGAAGAGCTTAATGGTCCAGCACTTAAACAATTAGGTACACGGTTAAATAGTGATAATCCTTACTTCAGTGATGGGGTAAATGTTAACTTTGGTCATATTCTCGGTCATAACAAACTCTTTGTAAAAACGTTTGAACGAGGAGTCGGCTTTACAAATGCTTGTGGGACAGGTATGTCTGCCACTAGTCTCGCTTTAGCCCTCACTCATCCAGACGCAGCATCATTTAATGAACCAATTAGTGTTTATAATCCTGGTGGCATGGTCAAGACAATTCTTCACCGTGATGACTACAACTACTGGATCGAATTAATCGGTAATGCTACGTTTACTCATACTCTTACCGTAGATGAATCATCTTTACACGCAGTTGATCTAGCTGACCTTCGTAAAAACGTTGTCGAAAGCAATGAAAATCAAGCTTACCAGACATTCGTTGACTCATTATCATTTTAATTTAATCATTTAATCGAAAAAACCGAGGTTAAGAAATTTCTTAGCCTCGGCTTTTTATAATTATTCGATGTGACAAACAATAAGTTAACTATTCTTTACGACGCTTTTTACCAAATGCCAATAAGCCTGCAATTCCTAAAGCAAGTAAACCTAAGATTCCTTCGTGCTTTAATTGTTCATTGCCAGTTTGCGGTAATTGAGCAGCTTGTTTTTGTGCTACTGGTGTGGTGGCATTAGCGTTGTTTACATTGCTTGTAGTAACTGAACTGCCTGCTGTTTGTCCATTAGTAGGAACATTACCATTTCCAGCTGGTGTTGTAGTTGGCGTCGTTGGTTTTGCTGATGTCTCTGGCTGTGGTGTAGTTGGATTGCCAGTATTACCATTTGAAGTGCCATTTTCACTAGGGGTGGTTGGTCCAACTGGTTTTTCGTTTGGCGTGTAAACTACTGGAGTATTTTCACCCGGATTCTCAGGAGTTACCGTTGAAACATTTGGTGTATATCCTGGAATTTCCGGTACTGGTTCATTCGGCGTCACTTCAGTTGGATTATTCGGGTTCGTTGGGTATTGCGGTTGTGGAACATTTGGCAATGGCTTCCCATCCGGACCGACTGGAATAATATGACCATTTGGCGTGTACGTTACCGTAACCGTTTTATTTAAGTCATCAGGGGTAATGGTAGTTCCACCGGCAACTGCCTTATCTGCGTGATAGCCAGGAACAACTGGCGTATCGATATTGCCAAAGGTATGACTAGCGACGTTCCAGCCAGTTTCACTAACAATCTTTCCGGTTACCTTATCAACCACGGCACTCTTAGTAAAGGTAAAGTGCTGAACATTGTTAGCTGGCGTCTGGTCACCAGCCCCAACGTAGCGAATGGTCTGGGTTCCAGTTGCCTCCAAATTATCCTTAGCGGTCCCATCTGGCCACTTTGGACCGTTTGGATCGTTCGGATTGATTGGCTGACCTGGTTGTCCTGGATTTTCTGGCGTTACAGGCACAAGCTGGTGTTCAACATTAATCACAATGTTTTGCGCACCCTTACTGATCGTTGTTGGGATGACAACATCAGGATTAAGGACCTTGTAACCCTTATTTTCTAGTTCTTGGATTACCGTGTTCTTATCGTAAGTAAAGGTCGTCCCAACATTTTCTTCACCACTGCTCTTACCGTATTGCGGCAAGTCAACATTATCGGTAGTATCACGCACGGTAACAGTGATTGATCCTTGTTCAACTGGCGTATCTGGGACGTACTTCACTGGTACATCCTCACCTGGTTTGCCTGGCACTGGATTGACCGGTTCACCTGGCTTACCAGTTTCTGGGTGATAACCTGGTACATCTGGAACTTGACCCGGTGTCGTTTCACTTGGGTTGTCTGGGTTAGTTGGGAATTGCGGTTGGTCGGCGCCTGGAATTGGATTGCCATCTGGACCGACTGGGATAATATGACCGTTTGGTGTATAGGTCACCGTAATCGTGGCATTCGGGTTGTTCTTAGTTACCGTTGCACCACCAGCAGTAGTTTGAGTAGTAGTGTAACCCTTGATCACTGGCGTGTTGATCTTGCCAAAGGTATGGTCACCAGTTAGATCTGGGGCCGTTTGTATGTTTGGCGTTTCAATCTCCTTGCCCGTAGTTCCATCAACGAACTTGATCGTTTGCGAACCAGTGTAAGTTTCTGGTGTTGGAGTGTCAGGAACGTATTTAACTGGTACGTTCTCACCTGGTTGGCCTGGTACTGGATCGACTGGGTCACCTGGCTTACCAGTTTCTGGGTGATAACCTGGTACATCTGGTACTTGACCTGGTGTCGTTTCACTTGGGTTGTCTGGGTTAGTTGGGAATTGCGGTTGGTCGGCACCTGGAATTGGCGTACCATCTGGGCCGACTGGGATAATATGACCGTTTGGTGCATAGGTTACCACAATCGTCTTATTCAAGTCATTAGGAGTGATCGTTGCACCACCAGCAACGGCCTTGTCTGCGTGATAACCCGCTACTACTGGTGTATCAACATTGCCAAAGGTATGACTAGCAACATTCCAGCCAGTTTCACTGACAATCTTACCAGTTACTTTATCAACAGTAGCACTTTTCGTGAAGGTAAAGTGTTGAGTGTTATCAGCTGGCGTCTTATCGCCAGCACCTTCATAATGAATAGTCTGGGTACCAGTTACTTCCAAATCATTCTTAGCAGTCCCGTCTGGCCACTTTGGACCGTCTGGATCGTTAGGATTAATAGGTTGGCCAGGAATTCCTGGATTCTCTGGTGTTACAGGAACAAGCTGGTGTTCAACATTAATCACAATGTTTTGCGCACCTTTACTAATGGTAGTTGGAATTACTACATCTGGATTAAGAACTTTATAACCCTTGTTTTCAAGGTCTGCAATTACAGTATTCTTATCATAGGTAAATCCAGTCCCCACATCTTGTTCACCACTGCTCTTACCGTATTGTGGCAAGTTAACATTATCTGTTACATCATGAACGGTCACAGTGATTGAACCTTGCTGAATTGGTGTATAAATAACCCGTGTATCTTTTCCAGGATCTTCTGGCGTAACCGTTTGTTCTTGCGGCGTATAACCAGGAATAACAGGAACTGGCTCATCCGGTTTAACTCCGGTTGGATCATTAGGATTGTTCTGATATTGCGGTTGCGGTGCGTTTGGTATTACTTCTCCATTCGGTAACACTGGAATAATTTTTCCTAATGGCAAATATTTTAATTCAATGTTTTGCGTTTGCTCTACATAAGGATTTGGAAAGACATAATTACCATTTTGAATACTCAAAGCTGTTGGGCCAAGTGAGCTTTGACTTGAAGGATAAACAATTCCTTTTAAATTGTTAGGATCATATTGCTGCTGACCATTAATATAAATGTCACATTGCATCAACCCATTTTGTGAAATTTGGTGCCATACCTCTTTTATTAATTGTCCGCTTGCACTTACCCATTCATTTGTGTAGGTTCCTCCATTATGAAATTGTGAAATAATTCCATTAGCACGACTACTATTAATCAAATAATAACCCTTAATAACTATTTGATCGTTTTTTCCAGCCGAATATACCTGTCCTGTGAGTCCCGTTTGTGTGTAAGGTTGTATTCCCGGTATCTCTTCTCCTGTTTTCTCATTTACATATTTAATAGTCTGAGTTACTTTTGCTGGCATTGTATCTCCCCACGCATTAGATACATTATCTGCTGCATAAGGATTAGGGTTCTCTTTAATAAGAGCTTGATACTTTCCATAACCAAATGTAAAAGCTAAGCCATAATTATTATTAAGTTCATTAACACTTATTCCATTTTCCCCAAAATTATAAATATTAATTTTAGAACCCTGATATGGTCCCTCATAGCTTTGCATTTCCCCAACATTTATTGTCCCATTACTATACTGTTGTGTGTATTGGTCGTTCGTAATATAGTAATTTAAGATTCCACCTGGTTCATTACGATTAGTAGCTAAAGTAATTACCATATTTAAGGGCGTATACGCATTATCAGTCAATTGACCATTAGTTAAATGGAATTGATCAAAAATATATTGATTTTGAGGTATTATTCCATTGGTATTAGGATAATCTGGCGCATCTGTAATACTTGCTTGTTGAGTATTTAATGACGCTTGGGAGTTATTGGTTAAATTTTGAATAGAGTCACTAGATCCCCTTGTAGTCATCACGGGCGTTGAACTTGGGTTATTACTAGTTAACGCAGCACTTGTTTGAGATGATTGACTGCTAGCAGTTGCTGTTTTAGCTGATGAGGAATTTATTGAGCTAGAATTATTAGAGGTAGCTGTAACTTCCTCACTTACTGTACGCGTCTGATTATTTTGATTAGAACTTGCGCTTACTGGAGTACTAGCACTTTCAACCACGCTAGATTGATTTGACGCATCATTGCTCCCTGGTAAACTTGCCAGATTCGTTGTTTCAGTAACTGCTATACCATTGTTATTAGAAGCATAAGCCGTTTGCGACAACTGAATTCCCATAATAAAAGAACCAAGTAAGACAGAGGCAACCCCGATTGAAAGTTTACGCAACGTAAAACAATCTTGCCTATCATCTATCTTTCGTTGAAGCTCACGATTATTATTTTTCGATAACATCAAAATCCTCCTTTTGACTACTAAACTAACTTTTTATTGTCAGTAATCATTAACTGTTCCTATAAATAGGACTTGTCTATCAATCAAACTTATCCATCGCCCATTATAAATAAAATTATATTTATCATCAATTAAAAAGATTATAAAATTTTCTTGATAAAAATGTATTAAAAAAAGGCCCCATTAGACGAGAACCTTTTAAAATAAAATTATTTACGATTAAACAATGTATCAATTGATTGGTTATTGTGGATACGAACAATTGCTTCTTTTAATAGATCATCCACTGATAATTGAACCAGCTTAGGGAATTCCTTCTCTTTTGGCAATTGAATTGTATCTGTCACAATCATCTTTTCAAGCGGTGAATTTTGTAACGTATTTACCGCATCAGCTGAAAGTACTGCATGCGTAGCAATTCCGTAAACTTTAGCGGCACCAAAGTTCTTTAATGCTTGTGCAGATAAGTTCATTCGTACTCCTGTATCTACAATATCATCAACAATAATCGCTGTTTTTCCCTTTACATCCCCGATTACATATTCAGGTACTTCTTGCTCAGTCCGTTCCCGAACTTCATCATTACGGTTATCAATAATCGCAATGGAAGCTTTAATTCGTTCAGCATATTTCCGCGCTAAATTAACGCCAGCATGATCAGGGGCAACTACTACAATATCATCACCCAAGTTTTGTTCCTCAATATACTTAGTAAAAAGACTGGTTGCTTGAAGATGATCAACAGGAATATCAAAGAAACCTTGAACTTGAGGAGCATGAAGGTCAATCGTTACTAATCGACTAATTTGATCCATTTCAAGAAGGTTAGCGATCAATTTAGCTGTAATTGGTTCACGGCTTCGTGCTTTTCGATCTTGACGTGCATAACCATAGTATGGCATTACTACGTTAATCTTGGCCGCACTTGCCCGCCGTAGAGCATCAACCATAATTAATAGTTCCATCAAGTTAGTGTTAACTGGATCAGAAACGGACTGAATGACATAAACCTCACAGCCACGAATACTTTCGTCAATTGTAATTTTAATTTCCCCATCAGCAAAATGACTAATGGAAGCTTTACTCAACGGAATCCCCACGCGTTGAGCAATTTGTTCAGCTAGTTTTGGATTTGAATTTAGTGAAAATAAACGCACATTATCGGCATTTTTTATCTGGGTCATTTTTATACTCCTTTAAAGTTCGACAATAATCATAACTATTATGACAACAAATTACTGTTCAAGCAAGTATTATTTGGCTTGATGCAAACTTTGTAAGCTAATATTTTCCATTCCGATTAATGGATCAATTGCCTCTGAATTAATGAGGGCAGCTGTTAGGATATATTGTTGAGCATCATTATTTATCAATTGTTCCGGTTGTCTTTGAGCTGTTTGAGGACTAGAAAGTTCTTTTGTTAATGAATCTGTTTGATGATCCAATTTTGATTTTAGTTCACCATGCCTACTCCAAACCTTGTCAAGGCGATCGACTAAAGAAGTTTTCCGGTTAACTGCTTCATTTTTTACACTAGTCACAACCGCATACGGCTCACCGATCAAGACTAACTTTTCTGCGGCACGGGTAATCGCTGTATATAAAAGATTTCGTTGAAGCATTCGGCTAAACTGCTGAACAATCGGTAAAAGAACCATCTTAAACTGGCTTCCCTGTGCTTTATGGATCGAAATACAATAAGCTAACCGTAATTGATTCCATTCCATTCGGCTATAACTCACTTCATTACCATCAAAATCGACAGTAATTGATTCATTTTTCTTGCCGACTGTCTTACCGCTTTCAATTGCTGTAATTTTTCCAATATCACCGTTAAAAATATTTTTTTCTGGAACATTAACGAGTTGCAGGACCTTATCTCCAACGCGAAAAGTTAGTCCCCTAAAATCGACTTCTTGTTTTCCATTAGCTGGGGGATTATATGCCTGTTGCGCAAGTTCATTCAACCGGTCGATCCCTGCTTGTCCCCGGTACATTGGTGCCAAGATTTGAATATCATTTGCGGAATAAGCTCGTTTTTTAGAAAGGTCAATAATTTGTTGAACCACACTTGGCACTTGATTAGCATGACATGAGATAAATGATCGATCTGGCATTTTATTTGTTAGATCTGATGGTAGCTTACCCTCTTTGATAGCATGAGCTAACGGGATAATTGTTGAATCAGCAGCCTGGCGGTGAATATTGGTTAGTTCAACTTTGGGCAGGTCTGCAAAATCAAGAAGATCATGAAAAACTTGTCCAGGACCAACAGATGGTAATTGGTCCTTATCACCTACTAAAACTACATGCATAGAAGTAGGAACGGCTTGAATAAGAGTCTTAAACAAAAGCGTATCAACCATCGACATTTCATCAATAATCAATAACGAGCCTTCTAAATCGCGGGCATTCATATCAGTTGGCATTTCCCGGCCATTAAGCCCTAGCAAGCGGTGAATTGTACTTGCTGGTAAATCAGTAGCTTCACTCATTCGTTTAGCAGCACGGCCTGTAGGAGCAGCTAGTAAAACAGGAAAAGACTTTTCTTTATATTCATTTACGTCTAATGAGAGATCATGAATTTTCGCATAACTTGCTACAATTCCCTTAATAATTGTTGTTTTTCCCGTTCCCGGGCCTCCCGTAAGAAGCATGACTTTACTATTTAAGGCTGTTTTGATAGCCTCTTTTTGAACTTGATCATAGGTTATTCCCGATTGCTCGGCAACCTTCACAACTGTTTTTTCAATAGTCGTTGCTGGTAATTTTTTCTGGTCAACGGTAAGAAGACGATGCAAGTGATCAGCAATTTGCCATTCCGCGTTATAAAGGGCACTTGGATAAATTTTTTCGTCCGCGTAACTAATTCCTTGATTTTTCTCTAATTCAACAATTTGGTTGGCAATTAAATCTGTAGAAACGCGGCCACCACTCCCTTGAGCAAGCAACTGGATAGTTTGCTGCAGGAGAGGTTTTGTTGTAGTAAATGTATCACCAGTTTCCATTGTTAAGTCATCAAGTGTCTGGATAATTGCGGCCTCAATTCGGCGTGAATCATCCGTGGCGATTCCTAATTTCTGTGCCACCTGATCAGCACGATTAAAGCTAATTCCATCTATCTCAGCAGCAAGTTGGTAGGGATTTTCATTAATAATATGTAGAGTTTCTTCTCCGTACTTGTCAAAAATTGCACTACTAAGGTTAGCACCAAAGCCGAGATCATTTAGGCCAATGATAATCTGGTCCATCCCCTGGTTTGCTCGTAAATTATTAACTAATGAATCCTTAACTGCTTTGCGAAGTTTTAATTCATCTAAAACATGAGGATCAGCAATAATTTTATTAATTGCATCCGTTCCTAACTTGTCGACAATTTTTTCGGCCGTCTTTTTTCCAATTCCGGTAAATTGTTTTCCAGACAAGAAATCAATTAACCCATCTTTGCTTGTCGGACGGTTGGCATGGTAAGAAGTCGCTTGAAACTGTTGTCCATATCGTGGATGTTCAACAATTTTTCCTTCGAAACGGTAAGTTTGATCATCGCTAAGATCACCAAAACTTCCAGTTACAGTAATTTCCGGCTCGTGCCAATCAAAGTTTGCTTCCTCAACCGAGACAATTAAAACCTTAAAAAACGAATCTGGACTAGTAAAAATCTCAGATTGTACTTGACCAATAAAAAAAGACGGCTCCGTTGGCGTCTTAAATAGGTCGATTTCTTCAGCCATAGAAGTCATCCTTTCATGTTGCTACTCTTTCTTTTGCGTTGCCTGAAGCGTTTTTTCAATATCATTAAGTCGTTGTTCACTCTTATGGTAGTAATTAGGATCTAACTGCTTAGCTTGCGTAAGGTAGTCTTTGTAAGGCTCACCAAGAACCATCGCCACAATTCCACGATTAAATTGCGTATCAGCACGTCCTGGATGATACTTTAGAATTGCATCATAATAAGCTTTAGCCTGTTTAAATTCACCTAATGCTAATAATGAATCGCCGATTACCTGGTTAATTTCAGGATCGTCTGGACGTAATTCAAGAGCAGTTAATCCATAAGCAACTGCTTGCTTGTATTGTCCCTTTTTCATATAGCTTTGCGCTAACATAAGATAAGAATCAGCTTTGAGCTTTGGATCATCAATCTTATTGTAAAGCTTAATTGCTTCATTAACTTTGCCAATCTCATAGTAAAGGTTACCAAGGCCATAGTTTAAAAGATTCATAGCATTCTTGTCGCCCTTTGCCTCAAAAATACCTAAAGCCTTCATAAAGAGTTCTTCTGCTTGTTGATAATCATTTAACCGAGTTAGTAAAGAACCTAAATCATAATAATTATTTACTTTATCTGGGTGTTCATCAATTGCTTCAACTAGTTTATGAACTAATTTTTCGGTTTCCTTTTTCTTAGGATCACGAAAATCTTTTTTCTCTGTCATTAATATCACCTCTTAAATCGTATCGGTCGGATCAACCTTGCTCTTGTGAAGATAAGATGTGTCATTCCACTTCTCAAGTTCAAAATGACGACCATCATTAGTAGTAAGAACCGTCGTTGATGTATTGCTTAGTCCACCACGATCTTTCAAGTGAGCAAGGGGCGTTCCAATCAATGCATTAATAGCAGCATTTAAGGCAGCTCCGTGTGAAACCACGAGAATATTACCATTAGGATATTGGCGACAATACTCTTCAATTGCTGCACGGAAACGAGCTATTACTTCCAGAAAACTTTCCCCTTCTACTAATGATTCATCATATTTATCAGGATGATGACGAAAGTTTTTTAAAACCTCAGGCCATTTTGCCGCAACATCTTCAAAATACATTCCTTCCATTTTACCTAAATTAAATTCTTTTAACCGGCTATCAATTGTTAATGGAATTTCTGGATTTAAATGATTCAATAATGCCTGAGCTGTTATTCGCGCACGCTTTAAGGGACTGGTATAAGCATGCTCAAACGGGATCCTTTGTAATGAGCTTGCTAATAATTCAATTTCTCGATAGCTATCCTTTAATAATGGTGAATCGCCATTGGCACCTTGATAACGAGATTCTAAATTCCACTGCGTTTTGCCGTGTCGGATTAAATAAACTTTTGTCATCTCTGTCGTTACCCCTTTTATTTACTATCTTACCAGAGTTTGCGGCAATTGTTTATCACAGAGTTATTACTTTATGTATATTTAAGAAGGCAAAAGTGAAATTACTTCTGCCTTCTTTAAGGTCTAAAAATATGAATTAAACGTATTGAAGTTGCCGGTCATGACTGTAAGCACGATCAATAATCGCACTCCCAAGACATTCCTCGCCATCGTAAAAAACAACTGCTTGCCCTGGAGTGATGGCCCGTGCAGGATCATCAAATTCAACTGTTACCATTTGATCATTATCTGACAAATGAACAGTAACGCCAACATCTGTCTGACGGTAGCGGAACTTGGCTGTACAATGAAAATCACGCCCATAACGGCTTACGACATCATCAACCCAGTGAATATCACTCGCTTCAAGATGAGTAGCATAAAGATGGCTATTTTCGTATCCTTGACCAACATAAAGAACGTTCTTTTTCATATCCTTACCGATCACAAACCATGGCTCATTACTTTCCTTGTTACCACCTAGGCCAAGCCCACGCCGCTGACCGATGGTGTAATACATTAAGCCCATATGCTGCCCAACAACCTTGCCATCAAGGGTCTCCATATTTCCTGGTTGTGCTGGAATATATTGGCTCAAGAATTCACGGAAATGACCATCCTCACCAATAAAGCAAATCCCAACTGAATCCTTCTTCTTAGCAGTGGCAAGCCCCGCTTCTTCAGCAATCTTTCTGATTTCTGGTTTAGTGTAGCCAGCTAATGGGAACATTACCTTGTCCAACTGCTTATAATCAAGTTGACTTAAGAAGTAAGTTTGATCCTTGTGTTGGTCTTTAGCGCGCATCAAATGCATCCGGCCGTTCTCATCACGCTTTACATTAGCATAGTGTCCAGTAGCAACGTAATCAGCACCTAATTGGTTAGCATACTCAATAAAAGCTTTAAACTTGATCTCTTTATTACAAATAACATCAGGATTTGGTGTACGACCCTTCTTGTACTCAGCAATAAAATACTTGAAAACCCGATCCCAGTATTCCTTCTCAAAGTTAACAGAATAGTATGGAATTCCAATCTTAGAAGCAACTTTTGCTACATCTTTGTAATCTTCAGTGGCAGTACAAACACCATTTTCATCAGTGTCATCCCAGTTTTTCATGAAGACACCAACAACATCGTATCCTTGGCGCTTTAAAAGAAGAGCCGTCACTGATGAGTCGACTCCTCCACTCATTCCTACCACCACACGTGTATGACTATTATCAGCCATTAATTATCACCATCATTTCGTATAGATTCTGGAATAATCTACGATTGAAGGTCGCATGCATCCAGTGATAACCATTGTACCAAAGTATTTCAATCCCTGCACAGTTTTTATTTAGTGAATATTTGCCGGGCAACCATTTCATCTAAAATGTAGTGATATTGTTGCACAAATTCAGTTGCTCGTTGGTGATTAAAAATATTAATTTTTCTTAAACCATTCCCGGAAAGAGTCTCCATTTTAAAACCATCTAAATCACTGTTAATTAAGATCCGAAGGCGAGCAACTGGTTTAAATGGATTATCAGTATCGAGACTTCCTAAATATTCAAAGTTTCCCCGGTTAGTCTGTTCAAATCCTAAATCAAGCAAAGCATATTTTTTTATCTCTGGGCTAATTGTGTATTTATCCTTATCACCAGAAATTTGTACTGTTTTTGTAAATTCCATTTTAATTGTCCCCATTAATTTTCTTTAGGTTTTCAACGGTTTTAACAATCGTAGCAATTAACTGATCAATATCTTCTTCAGTGTTCACTCCGCCAAAACTAATTCGAATTGATTCACTAATTCGGGGGCTATCAGCGCCAAACATCGCTGTTAAAACGTGAGAAGGCTCAATACTACCCGCTGTACATGCAGAACCACCAGAGACTGCGATGCCAGCAAGGTCTAAATCTGTCTGGATAACATAAGTTGAAATTCCTTTAAACCATAAGTTAAGCACGTGGGTTTTGTTGATTTGTCCATTAATTTCAAAATCAACATTATTTTCCTTAAGTGCGTTAACGATTTTTTGCTTAAAGGCATAATAACGCTCACGTCGTTCTTCTTTTACTTCCGGCGTGTTTAATTCTACCGCTTTAGCAAAACCAGCAATTCCAGGTACATTTTCAGTTCCGGCACGCCGTTTAGTTTCTTGATCCCCGCCCTTAATAAAGCTTGGAAAACTAATGCCATCACGACGGTATAAAAATCCCATCATCTTGGGACCATTAATCTTATGGGCCGATGTTGAAAGCATATCAATGTGGTCAGCTTTAACATCAATTGGCAACAGACCATATGCTTGAACTGCATCCGTATGGAACCATGCTTGATGGTCTTTCAAAATTTCCCCAATCTCATGGATAGGCATTTGACTACCCACTTCATTGTTTTCCATCATAATGGTTACTAAAATCGTATCATCACGAAGAGCGGCCTTAAAATCATCAATTGAGATATTACCATTTTCATCAACTGGTAAATAGGTTACCTCAAAGCCATGTTCTTCTAAAAAATGGAGAGGTTTTAAGACTGCCTCATGCTCAATGGCAGTTGTAATAATATGCTTACCAAGATTCTGCCGTTTAAAAGCAGTTTGGATAATAACAGTATTATCACTTTCAGTTCCCCCACTGGTAAAGATAATCTCATTATCATCAGCATTAATGCTTTGGGCAAGAACGTGACGACTATCTTCCATCACAAGTTTGGCATGACGCCCATAAGAATAACCAGTTGAGGCATTTCCCCATGATTCTTGCATTTGTTTAGTCATTTCCGCAATCACTGCTGGGGTCATTGGGGTTGTTGCTGCATTATCCAAATAAATCTCACTCACGAGTTTTTCATCCTTCCATTTACTTATCTAAATCCGCAAAGAGCTGAAGAAGCATGTTTGCAGAGCGTTTTCCGGCATCAATAATAAAGTCGTCAAAACTAACGCCGGCATCTTCATCACCTGTATCAGACATTGCCCGAACTACCACATACGGAATTTGGTGGTCAGTGGCAACTTGTCCAACCGCTGCCCCTTCCATTTCACTAGAAAGTGCATCAGGGAAATTATTCAAAATCTCTTTAATTGCTTCTGAACTTGCAATAAATTGATCACCAGAAACAATCAATCCTCGTTTTACATTTAAGCCAGTCTTTTCGCCAGCTTTTTCTAAGGCTTGTCCCCATTGTTCAGAAGCCTTAAAGCGTGGCTCTTTTCCTGGGAGTTGACCATAACGGTAATTAAATGCAGTTGCATCAACATCATGGTAGGCCGTTTCAGTTGAAATTACAATGTCCCCAACATGTAACCCTTCACCAATTCCACCAGCTGATCCAGAATTAATCACAACATCTGTCCCACAATCGGTAATTAAATGTTCAGTAGTAATCCCAGCTTCCACTTTACCAATTCCAGATTCTACTAACACAACATCTTGATTATTGATCTTACCGAAAAGGTAGGATTTACCCCCGATTTTCTTTTCTTGTTTATCGGATAACTTTGCAGTTAATTCTTTAATTTCTTCAGGCATTGCACAAATAATTCCAAATCGCATATTTTTCTCCTTTTTCTATCCAACATAAAATAGTATTAAGTAAACAATAATAATTGCCACAATCAAAGCAATGATTGCAATATTTAAGCGACGTTTCAAGCGCGCTGTTTTTTCTGCCACTGTTTCGTCATGACGCTGACTGGCAACTGCTTCGCGACTATAAAGTTGATCAGTTGTATTTTCTGTTGCTTCATTAGATTGTTCAGTTTGATGTTGCTGTTGACGATATTGACTACGTGACATCCGTGATTGTTGCTCATCTTGTTGTTTATTATCCACGGTTGTTCATTCCTTGCCAGTAATAGATTGCCATGATTGTCTTAGCGTCTTCAATTTCGCCTTGATCAATCATTTCAAGTGCTTGTGGTAAAGTTACTTCTTTTAACATCAACTGTTCATCTTGATCTTGTGGCAGCTCATTACTAACCCGTTTTAATCCCGTAGCCAAATAAAGAGTCATGTATTCATCCATACAACCAACAGAAGTATAAAATGAAGAAATCTTTTTTAAACTTGTTGCTTCATACCTTGTTTCTTCATTTAATTCACGTTTAGCCGCATGAAGAGCATTATCAGCATCCCGTTGGTCGAGCTTCCCCGCAGGAATTTCAAGGGTTGTTTTCGCAATTGGTGCGCGCCACTGTTTTTCAAGAATCATTTTATTATCAGCCGTCAAAGCCAAAATCGCAATTGCTGGTGCGTGGTGGACGATTTCCCGTTGTGTTTTATTACCATGCGGGGTGATAACTTGTTGTACCTCAACATCAATTAAATGACCATGGAAAACTGTTTTACTACTTACTGGTCGCTCTTCAAATTCCATTAGAACTCATCCTTATCTTAAAACACGAACATGTGCAGCTTGCGGTCCCTTTTGTCCTTGAACAATTACTAATGAGACCTCTTCATCAGGGTGAAGGATGCGACGACGCGTTCCTTCAATTCCACTATAGTGAACAAAAATTTCTCCTTCGTGAGGAACTGTAATAAAGCCCCACCCTTTTTGTTCGTCAAAACTTTTTACTTTTCCTTTGAGCATTTTTTACCAACTCCATAATAAAATACCAAGCAACAAGTGTCACTTGGTATTTTACACCGCTTAAAAATAATTGTCATTTACTGGATAACGAAAACCAGTTTTTTTAGAGATTATTATTCTTCTAAACCATCTTCTGCTGTTTCAGGGAAGTTTTCCCGAACAATAGCAGCACAGCGAGCACATAATTCAGGATATGCTGGATCACTGCCAACGTCTTCCTTAACCATGCGACAACGAGCACAAGTTTCACCATTAGCGGTTGTAACCTTAACTGCCACCCCATCGTTGTATTGGTCAGCATCAGTAGGCGCTTCATCAGCTGGATGGACATGGAGAGCAGAAACCCCTAACAATAATTGAATGTTTTCATTAAGACTATCAAGTAATTGCTTTTGGTCATCAGTTAAGTAAAGATCAACTTGAGCTTCAAGAGATTTACCGATTAGCTTAGCATTCCGTGCTTCTTCAAGACTCTTCAGAACATGTGAACGTACTTCCATAAAGTCATCCCACTTGCTCAATAGCTCTTCTTCACCAGCAAATGTCCGTGGATCTGGAATTTCAGTTAATTGAACAAAATCTTCCGGTTCATTCATGTAGCTCCATACTTCTTCTGTAGTGTGAGGAAGGATTGGTGTAAGAAGCTTAACAAGTGTCAAAAGGATATCATAGAAGACAGTTTGCATTGACCGCCGAACTTCTGAATTTTCAGCCTCAATATAGAGTACATCTTTAGCAATGTTCATGTAGAAAGCTGAAAGATCATTGTTTACAAAGTTGATCAATACTTTATAAGCATCAAGGAAATCATAGTTATCAAAATCTTCCCGCATTGTCTTTAAGAAGTGGTTAAGTTTAACCAACATATACTTGTCGACAGATTGTAACTTCTCATAAGAAACGGTATTTTCTTCAGGATTGAAGTCACTAGTATTAGCGAGTAAGAAACGGAACGTATTTCTCAACTTACGATATGCTTCGGAAATTTGTTGGAATGTTCCCATCGATACACGAACATCGGCCGAAGTATCAGCACTCATTACCCATAACCGGATAATTTCCGCACCCATTTGTTGAACAACCTTATTTGGATCGATAACGTTACCTTGAGATTTACTCATCTTGTTACCGCGCTTATCAAGTGTAAATCCTTGAGAAACAATTTCCTTATATGGTGCATGTCCTGAACATACAACACTGGTAATCAAACTCGAGTTAAACCAACCACGGTATTGGTCAGATCCTTCGAGGTAGAGGTCAGCTGGGTAAGTTAAGTAATCACGTTCAGCTAATACTCCTTGGTGTGATGATCCTGAATCAAACCATACGTCCATAATGTCGGTTTCCTTAGTGAACTTACCATTAGGAGAATGTTCATTAGTGTATCCTTCTGGCAAAAGATCTTTTGCTTCACGTTCAAACCAAACATTAGAACCATACTTAGCAAATAATTCTGCTACATGGTTGATTGTTTCTTCTTCCATGATTGGTGTGCCATCTTCAGCATAGAAGATTGGTAGAGGTACACCCCAAACACGTTGACGAGAAATTACCCAATCACCACGGTCTTTGATCATATTGCGAAGACGAACCTTTCCCCATTCTGGGTGGTACTTAACGTCTTCTAAGGCATCTAAAATATTTTGGCGCATCTTTTCAATTGATACAAACCATTGATCAGTTGCCCGGAAGATAATTGGTTGCTTTGTTCGCCAATCGAATGGGTAACTGTGTTGTAATGGCTCTTGAAGAAGTAAAGCATTGTTTTCTTCTAACTTTTGAAGGGATACATCATCAGCATCTTGGTAGAATACCCCTTCAAAGCCTTCACCGTTTTCCTTGGTTAAAACACCTTGATCATTGATTGGGGCAAAAATTGGCAAGTCATACTTTTTACCAAAGTTGTAATCATCATCCCCATATCCAGGAGCAGTGTGAACAAGGCCAGTACCAGCATCAGCAGTAACATAATCTGCTAAACCAACGAGAAGATCACGATCAAGGTATGGGTGTTGAGTAGTCATCCCTTCAAGTTCTTGACCCATTAAATGATCAACAACTTCATAATCTTCCCAACCAAGTTTTTCTGCTAATTTCTCAAGCAGATCTGTTGCAACAACAAATTTCCGGTCATCATTTGCTGGCTTTACAACAGAGTAATCAAACTTTGGATTAACTGCAACTGCCTCAGAAGCAGGAACAGTCCATGGTGTTGTCGTCCATACAACTAAATATGTATCATTATCTAAACGGCCTTTGCCATCTTTAATTTGTTCTACAAAGAAGGCTGTTTTAGCAACAACATCATGATATTCAACTTCGGCTTCTGCTAAGGCTGATTCTGAAGACCATGACCAGTAAACTGGCTTCTTAGCTTGGTATAATAGGCCTTTCTTAGCAAATTCACCGAATACCCGAATTTGAGCAGCTTCAAATTCTTTATCAAGGGTAAGGTATGGATGATCCCATTCACCACTTACACCTAACCGCTTAAAGTCAGTCCGTTGCTTATCAACTTGCTTAAGGGCATATTCCCGACAAAGATCACGGAATTCAGTTAAGCTCATCTTCTTACGGTCGTAACCGGACTTAGTCAATTGGTGTTCAATTGGCAATCCGTGAGTATCCCAACCAGGAACATAAGGTGCCCGGTAGCCAGACATTGACTTATAGCGCACAATAAAATCTTTAGAAATCTTGTTCATAGCGTGGCCAATGTGAATATTACCGTTAGCATATGGAGGCCCATCATGTAAAACAAAAGTAGGCTTTCCTTCATTTAATTTTTGTCGTAGTTCATAAACTTTATTTTCTTCCCATAGCTGTTCCCGTTGTGCCTCAGTTACAGGTAACTTTCCGCGCATTGGAAATTTAGTACGGCCAAGGTTTAACGTATCTTTAACACGCATTGTAACTACCCCTTTCATTAATTCTTGTATTTTAATAATAAAAAAGCTTCCTCCCATTACTGGGACGAAGCTTCTTCGCGGTACCACCCGGATTTAAAACTTTAAGATTAAAGTTTCCTCATGTCATTAGATAACGATAATGAACCGCCTCATCCTAACTAACTCAAATGAGGTACTCCGAGATGATCAGGAATAGTTAAACATTATCAACCTCTCACCAATTGTTGACTCGCTTTAATGTTATGGTAATTATTCCAATTCTCTTCAACGATTTTATTAAAATACGATCCTAGTGATTTACTTGTTATTATCAGGGAAGACGACAACAGTTTCAGGTGCATCTGACCCTTTGTCATCGTTAACAGCTGTTGGTTGTGCAGGTGCACTCTCTTCTGGTTGTTCAGCAGAAGCAACTGGCTGTTCTGATTCAACAGGTTGTTCTTCACTAATAGTTGTTGCAGTTGATTCTACACTGGTTGCTGAACTGCTGTCAAGACGACTACCTAAAATTTTTTCAATTTCGTCATATTTACTCAAGTCATCATTTTCTAAAAGCTTGTCCCATTCATTACTCTTAATGACTTCTAATTGAGATTCAAGCATGACTTGAAGCCGTTGACGGAAGATCCGAGTCTGTTTACGAAGATCATTAGTTTCACTTGTTAACTTCTTAGTAGAATTAGCAGCGTCTTCAATTACTTGGTTTGACTTATCATTAGCTTCCGAAACAATATCAGTTGCTTGCTTTTGCGCTTCACGAATCATAATATCTGCTTCACGCTTAGCATTATTTTTAACCTTATCAGCAGCCTCTTGAGCAACTAAAATTGACTTATTTAAAGAGTCTTTCAAGTCAGCAAAGTACTTAATCTTGCTATCGTTAGCCCGTACTTGCTCTTGTAAATTATTATTTTCAGTTATTAATTGTTGGACTGTTTGTGAAACTTCCTGAATAAATTCTTGAACTTCTTCAGGATTATAACCCCGCATCTTAGTATTAAATTGCTTATTGTTAATTTGATCAACCGTCAAACTCATGAGTAAATTCCTCCATTCAAATTACGCATTTACAACTGAAATGGTAATTCTTTCTTTATCTTTTTTTGTTTTCCCATTGGTCATATCGATTCTGAGGCGACCACCATGACGCACAGATATCAAATCATGAACCACAATTTGATAATCTGGACGATCAATCTCTTCCCAGTTTAATCGAACTTGACCATGCTCTATTAATTGCTTTGCTCGGTTTCGTGAATAATTAAAGCCTGTAGCTATCACAACATCTAACCGTAGTGATGAAACTGTTGTAACTATCGGTTCCCATTCCTCTTTAGGTGTTACCACTGCTTCTATTGCGATCGGAATCCATTTAACCTTAATTCGACCAACGTGCTCAACGTTTTTCCGTAAATACTCTACCATTGGTTTCGTTACAATAACTTGCCAATGCGCCCCATCAGTTAAAATATCACCAAATGCATTCCGCTCCATCCCCTCACCGATCAATGTTCCCATAATTTGTCGATGATGAAGTTCTGAAAACTTAACAGGATAGTTTATCTCTAAAGCCTGTAAAGCAAAGTCTTCGATAGAGGGTTCATAATAAGGCGGATAAATTAGAACTCGTTGCATTTCTGCGCCTTGCCAACCACCATACATTGTTATTTTAACATTGTTATTTCGATTAACAATCGTTTGGACAATAAAACGTTCACGCGGATTTAAAAAAGGAGTGAGGACAGGACGATATTGACCTTCTGCAGTGGCTACCCAGTCATTTGCTTGGTCAATAAGGGTGGCTTCATCCGGACGAAAATGTTGTTTAATATTATCTTCGCTCAAATCTACTTCCTCTTAATATTAATTAAATGATTGCTGCTATTTGTACTAATCCTGCTTGAACAAAATATAGTACAAGGATAGCGATCATCGGCGCAAAACTTATCCCCCCAATTGGAGGAATAAAGTCAAACCAATGCATATAAGGTTCTACCAACCGATTGATAATATCACCGAGTCGCGAATTGCGTGCATTAGGAAACCATGACATAATGCACCACACAACTATTACTAAAATATAAGCATCAACTAATTGATTGAGAGCCCATAATAAAAATGCGATCATATTAACTCCTTTTAGTGACTAAAATTTATCACCATCATTTTTTAGATTACTCGTTAAACTACCTGAAATTTCATAGTTTTTAGGAGTACAAAGGAAAATTTCCTTTCCGATCCGTTTCATTTCACCATCAATTGCAAAAACGGTCCCATTTAAAAAATCTACTAACCGCGCTGCAACATTTGAATCCATTTGAGTGAAGTTAACGATCACCGCATGCCCTTCTAACAATTGGGACGCAATCTGCTTTACATCTGCATAAAGACGGGGTTCGTATAAGGAAATCTGACTCATTTGGCTAAGACGCCCGCTATTAATTGAAACTACTTTATTACTTGTATTTGCTGGCGTTGAAACTTGTTCACTTGTTTCATAGAGACTATCTTGTTCCTCAATGTCTTCTTCACCAAACAGGCTTTTTAAGAAATTTGCTGCCATTGCTTTACCCTCCTTAATAGTGCTAAACAGAAAAAGATGGATTAAAAAATCCACCTTTTTGCTAAGTTATTTACTTACGACGATTCTTGAAGAACGGTGGAGTCGATAAGTTAGTATCATCATTGTCATCCGTATTAGCCGCATCATCGTTAAATACGTTAAATTCTGGCTTAGTAACGTGAGAAAATTCGTTATCAGAATTTCTTGATTGGTTACTTGTATCGGCTGTTGGATCATTCCAACCATCAAAAGGATCTCGTTGCTTTGGTTGTTCAACGGGTTGTTCGTCTTGTGGAATAGGCCGTGTTACTCGTGGTGCTTCTTTTTCCGCTGGTTTTTGTTGTTGAATTTTCTTTTTCTTATCAATTCCAGTGGCAATTACAGTAACGCGAACTTCATCGCCCATTGATTCATTTAAGGACATACCAAATGAAATATCAACATTAGTTCCAGCAGCTTGTTTAATCACATCTGATGCTTCTTGAGCTTCAAACATTGATAAGTCTTTGCCACCAGTAATATCCATCAAGACATGTTGAGCCCCATCAATTGACACTTCAAGTAATGGAGAAGAAATAGCCTTCTTAGTTGCTTCAGTAGCACGGTTTTCACCAGTAGAAGCACCAACCCCCATTAAGGCAGAACCTTGGTTAGACATCAATGTCTTAATGTCAGCAAAGTCAAGGTTGATGTAACCTGGGGTAACAATTAAGTCTGAAATACCTTGCACACCTTGACGAAGAACATTATCAGCTTCTTTAAATGCTTCCATCATTGGCGTCTTCTTATCAATCATCTCTAATAAGCGATTATTAGCAACGATAATTAAAGTATCAACATTTGACTTTAACTTTTCAAGTCCTTCTGCAGCATAACGTGCTCGACGAGGTCCTTCAAATGAGAACGGACGAGTCACAACACCAACAGTTAATGCTCCACTATCTTTAGCAAGCTTAGCTACAACTGGAGCTGCTCCGGTACCAGTTCCACCACCCATTCCGGCTGTAATGAAGACCATATCTGCTCCCTCAAGAGCTTTTTTAATTTGTTCTTCACTTTCTTGGGCAGCTTTTTCACCTACTTCTGGATTTGAACCAGCACCTAATCCTTTTGTCAATTTAGGTCCTAAGCGAATTTTGGTTGTTGCTTGAGAATTATTTAATGCTTGTAGATCGGTGTTAGCAACAATAAAGTCAACACCTTGCACCTTTTCAGTGATCATTCGGTTGACGGCATTACCGCCAGCTCCACCAACACCAATTACTTTGATTTGCGCTTCCGCAAATTGGTTGTCGTTAGCGAACGTTTCGTTATCCATAGCAGTATTCCTCCAAATTAGTCAAATAAATTATTAAAAATGTTTTTAAACCGATTACTTAGGCCGTTTTGCTTTTTCTTCTTTGGCGCTGGCTCCTCAGTAACTGGTTGCTGCTGTGCTTCTCGCTGTGAACGTTGTAATTTATCAGATTTTTCAGTCCATTGTTGACGTGGCTGATTAACAGTTTGTCCTTTTTCTTCATGGGGACTCTTAATCGTATCAATTCGTTGAACAGTTTGCTTAATTAATCGATCAATATCTGATAACTGATTTTCATACATCCCCAAAGCTAAACTAACCGCATAGCGAGGGTGACGAATGCCCATTTGTTCTGGAACATTCACTTTAATATTACCAGTAAAGTACTGTTCAGCAAGTTCCTTAACTCCTGGCAGAGCAGCTACTCCACCAATCAAGACTACTCCTCCCGGTAATTCAGGAGCATGAATAGCCTTAAGTTTATCCTGAATACGATCAAAAATTTGCCGTACTCGTGCTTCAATTATTTCTGATAAATACTGCTCTGAATATTGGACAGGATCATTTTGGCCAACAACATCAACGTCAACTTGAACATCTTCATCAGCTAAGGATGCCATAGCATATCCATGGTTTAGCTTAAGTTGTTCAGCATTTTTTAATGATGTATTCATGACTGTAGAAATATCTTTAGTAATATATTTTCCACCTTCCGAATCAACATAAGTATACTTTAATTGATGATCATGAATAATGCTGGTCGTTGTTTGACCGCCACCTAAATCAATAACAACAGTCCCAAAATCTTGTTCCCCATCATTAAGGAGGTTAAAGTCTGTTGCGATCGGCGTAATAACAAAATCTTTAATGTCATATCCTGCCTGTTGAACTGCCTTTTTTGTATTATGAATAATGGTCTTAGGTCCTGTATACAAGGTGGCCTTCATTTCTAAACGGACACCAACCATTCCACGGGGGTCCTTAATACCAGAAAAGCCATCAACAGTAAATTCTGTTGGAATTAAATCAATTATTTCCCGCTCGGGGGGAATACTTTGCGTCAACGCTTCACGAGCAACGTCAATTACGTCTTGATTAACAATCTCTCTTGATTGTCCTCTAGTTGCAATCGTAATCATACCATGCACTCGTTGCATTTGTAAGTAATTTGCCGGTAAGCCAACTACAACACTTTGAATCTCTACGTTGGACTTTTCCTCGGCCTGTGCTACCGCCGCCGAAATTGCCTGGGCGGTTTTATCAATGTCGACAATAACTCCTCGGTTTAATCCTGCCGATCGTTCTACACCAACACCAATAACTTTCAACTGACCCTTAACACTTTCACACACCAGTGCCTTGATCGAGGTGGTTCCAATATCTAATCCAACGTATACTTCTGAATTATTCATTCTAAAAGGAACCCTCCTAAGACTATCATTAATTAAATTAATTGTATTTTTAACCTATATAAGAATTTTACCACAGATAAACAATGACAAAAAAGGGAATTATCAAGGTTTTTCACAAAATCATTTATCCTTAGATCCATAATCATAAGAATAAGCTCCGACTTGAAGATCTATAATTCCCTTATTTTTCATACTTGCTGCAATT
Organism: Limosilactobacillus secundus; assembly: GCF_020784695.1. Classification (NCBI taxonomy): domain Bacteria; kingdom Bacillati; phylum Bacillota; class Bacilli; order Lactobacillales; family Lactobacillaceae; genus Limosilactobacillus; species Limosilactobacillus secundus. The sequence continues at coordinate 14,792 of NZ_JAJGUA010000031.1, read as the reverse complement.
GCAGGGTAATATCCCATTTTGTCCCCGATAGTATTTAAGTCGCCATAAACTGTATTACCATCACGCATATAAATAATAACGCGATCTGGATATTCTTTAGTTGGTTGATAACTCACACTTGAAATACCATTTCTTATTGCCGGCTTCAGCTTTCCTAGTTGAGTGGCCGTCGTAGCAAGAGCTTTTTTATGACCATCAAAACGTTTATAAGCAATACCATTATCAGCAGTTTTTATTCGCTGCAATTGACCATCAGCTAAAACAGCGTAGGTATCATTATTCATCACTGCTGTCCCTAAAAGGGCATTTTCTTTTACAGATATTTGCAGAGATTGAGGACCAGTTACCTTGATCCTTAAATCTTTTATCTGAGGATCTTTGCGAATAGCTTGTTTAGTGAGTTGATGACGAGTAAGATAAACGCCCCAAATAAAACGTCCTGGATAAATATTTGCTTTTTTTTCTACTTGCTCTTTTGTTAAGTCATGGTTACCAGTTACATGCAGCGTGGTAATTTTGCTCAAGGGAGAAATAATATAAAGCATAAAGAGGAGAATAGCACTGAATAATACAACTAATTTGAAGACTCGCTCGCCGTTAGACACATAGCGCTTAATCTTAATCCCGCGAATCTTATTACCAACATGCGTTTTCGAAGGCTTCTTTTTCTGTTGTCGCTGTTGGGCAGCAGCACTTCGCCTTTCTAATTCAGTTAGTCGCTGTGAATATTTATGATGCTCAATCGCAGATCTATCATCCAACATCTCTCCTCCTCCTTCCTAATCTATACTTTATTTTTCGTGTTCATCAATTGCCTTATGCAAGATCTTAATTAGTCTGTCAGCAGCATCTGGCCGGCCCATCTTTTCAGCAGCAAGAGCCATCTTTTTACGCACTTCCTTATCTTCCATAATCTTATCTGCTTGGGTCAATAATGCCCGGGCATCTAACTTATCTTCAGTAATCATTAAGCCAGCGTTATTCTTAACTAAAGCTTGAGCATTCTTTACTTGATGGTTAGCGGTAACATACGGACTAGGAATTAGAATTGTAGGAACTCCGAGTGCCGTTACCTCAGCAATGGTGGTTGCTCCTGCTCGCGATACTAAAGCTGCTACCCGAGGCATCTTAGCTGGCATGTCTTTAATGTAAGAAACAACTTTAACATTATCAGCCGGTTTAATATTACTTTCTGCAAGTTGCCTTTTTACATTATCGTATCGTTTTTGACCAGTTGCAAAGATAACCTGATAAGGACGCTTATTGAACTCTGGAATAGCGTCAACAACTGTTTTATTAATTTTTGGTGCTCCTTGACTTCCCCCAAAAATCATTAAGGTTGGAATATCATCTTTCAAGTCATAACTTGTCCATGAAAAGTCACTATCTTTTTTAGCTGCTACCTGTTGAGCACGAGGATTACCTGCCATTATAACTTTATCAGCAGGAAACTGACTGCGTGCAGCTTCAAATGCAATTGCAATTTGATCAACATATCGACTTAAAAACTTATTTGTTACTCCAACAACGCTATTTTGTTCATGAATTACTGTTGGGATATGTTTCTTTGCGGCAGCATATAGGACGGCTCCACTTACATATCCTCCTGTACCTAAAACAACATCAGGTTTAAACTCATTAATAATTTTTTTAGCATGATGAACAGAACTTAAGAAAAGATAGATAGTCTTAAAATTCTCAAGAGAAAGAGAACGCTTAAAGCCCTGCATATGCATTGTTTCAAGCTTAATTCCGGCATCCGGTACTATTTTATTTTCAAGGCCACGGGTTGTTCCAACATATAACACTTCAGTATCTGGCTCAACCTGCTTTAAGCGTTCGATTAATGCTAATGCCGGGTAGATATGACCACCAGTTCCACCACCTGATACCAATAACCGCATCTTATTGTTCCTTCTTTCCTGTTAATTCTTCAACTGCTTCAATAAATTTATCACCACGAACTTCAAAGCTCGGGAACTGGTCCCAACTAGCATTAGCAGGAGAGAGGAGAATGACATCTCCTGGTTCACTCAACTTCCATGCTTCTGGTACTGCAGTAATTGCATTTTCACTTTCAATTACTGGAACCCCCGCTTGATTTCCCGCATCCTTCATTTTATCTTTACATTCACCAAAAACAATCATTGCCTTGACGTGCTTCTTAAAGTACGGAACCAACCGTTCAAAGGTATAACCACGATCAAGACCACCCGCCAAAAGAATTACTGGACGATCAAAGCCTTGCAAGGCAACTTCAGTAGCTTCAATATCAGTTGATTTTGAATCATTGTAGAAAAGTCGTTCTTGGTATTCCATCACATATTGTAAACGGTGACGGACTCCACTAAATGTTGTTAAAACTTTCTTTATTGCATCATTTGTAACACCGCTTAATTTTGCCGCTGCAATTGCTGCCAACGCATTTTCTACATTTTGGGGACCGATCAATCGAATATCCTTGGTTGGCATAACTTCTTGCCCACGCCAGTAAATCATTCCATCTTCTACATAAGATCCTTCATGACTCTTATTGAGACGAGAAAATGGGACAATAGTAGCTTGACTACGCCGAGCAATCTTTTGCCATTCCTCCCGATCCCAGTTAATAACTAAGAAATCATTCTTGGTTTGATTCCGAGTAATATTAAGTTTTGCATTAATATAGTTTTCTCGTGTCTTGTGATAATCCAAATGGTTAGAAAAAATGTTAGTAATAATTGCAATATGCGGGTGAATTGTTGGTGCTCCTAATAATTGGAAACTAGATAATTCCGTGACCAATGTATCGTCTGGTCCTAAATTCTCAGCAATTTTACTAAAGGAAATTCCAATATTACCTGCATATTTCACTTGATGTTTTGCATTTTCAGCAATCATTAGTTGAGTTAAAGTCGTTGTGGTAGTCTTCCCATTACTTCCGGTTACACTTACAAGGTGACCATCAAAAATTTGCCATCCTAGTTCCGCCTCCGTAATAATGGGTGTCCCCTGCTTAACAAATGCAGCCACTAATGGATTATCATAAGGAATTCCAGGATTTTTTACTACAACATCGAAACCTTTATTAGCTAATGAAATTGGATTATCACCAGTAATTACCTTGATTCCATCAGCTTCCAAATCATCAACAATATCATTATTTTTAGGAGTTGCTTTATCATTAGCGGTAACATTTGCACCAAGTTTTACCAATAAGTGGGCCGCATTAATGCCGCTAATTCCGAAACCCATTACAAGAACTTTTTTACCTTGGTATTCATCAATTTTTTTCATTTCTCTTTACTCCTAACCAACTAATAAGATTGTTGTAACGGCAATAATTGCAGCCACTAACCCTACAAGCCAAAATACAATATCAATTTTCCATTCACTCCACCCGCTCATTTCAAAATGGTGGTGAATGGGAGTCATCTTAAAAATTCGTTTACCAGTCGTTTTAAATGAAGCCACTTGAAGAATGACACTAGCAGTTTCACAAACATAAACGATTCCAATTACTAATAAGGACCATTCATGATGTAATAACAATGAAACAGCGGCTAAGGATGCCCCAATTGCTAAAGATCCCATATCGCCCATAAAAATCTTAGCAGGCTTATGATTATAAGGGAAGAAACCTAGTAAAGTTCCGATCATTGCTAAACAGAAAAGAGCAATTTCAGGATAACCTGGTTGATTGAGATTTACTAAGACAATGATTAGATAAGCCGCAAAAGAAATAATGGAAAGGCCACTTACCAAGCCATCAAGTCCATCGGTTAAGTTAACAGCATTTGAAAAGCCGACGATCCAGAAAATAATAAACAGACCGTAAAGCCAACCAATTTGCGTTGTTCCAAAGCCCATTTGAAAACCTTCATGTTGGTAAATAACAGTAAAGACCATTGCTGCTAATACCTGACATAGCGCCTTTTGCCATGGCTTAAAACCTTCATTTTGATGGTGGAAGATTTTAATACTATCATCCCACATCCCAATTAGGCCATAAACAACCAGGACAAAGAGGAGTGCCCACAGCGTATTCGTAATTAACCCTTGCCAAGCAGCAACCCATAAAATTGTTACTACTGCCGAAAAGATGAACAATAATCCCCCCATTGTTGGTGTCCCAGCCTTGTTAGCATGCCAGGTAGGGCCTTCCTTACGAATTTGCTGACCTTCTTTTTTTGCCCGGAAATATTTAATTAATGAGGGCATCAATAAAAACGTAATTAAGAATGAACTAAGAATAGTCAAAACTGCACTTAAGAAATTCATATTTACCTCCAATTAGTTTCTTTGCTAGTTTTTAGCTTCATATTGAACGGTTAAAGTTGTTCCACGTTTAATAGTTGTATCAGGTGAAATACTTTGCTGAGTAACATACCCGTTTCCATTTTCTTTTACTTTTAGTTTAAGAACCTTGGCTAATTGTTGAACATCAGCAGAGCTCCATCCAGAAATATCTGGCATTTTATACTCGCCACCAGTATCAAGAATAACATGTTGATCTGTTAACACTTGTTCGTTCGCAACCGCTGATTGTTGTTTCACTTTCTTACCAGAACCAACAACAATCACCTGCATTCCTTTACTTGATAATTCTTTATTAGCGTCATCGCTTGCTTGACCAACAACATTAGGCATTGTAATAACCTTTTTTTTGGCCTTTTCCGCAACTTTTTGTTGGCTCAATAACATTTTCATTGTCGGATTAAAAACGCTGGCAATTTGTTTGGTTGCTGGTTTTTTTAGGTTTTGCGGTTGGCGAAGGGTAACATACATAATATACTTTGGATCTTTAGCTGGTGCCATCCCTGCAAAGGAGTAAAGGTAGTTAGTATCACCAGTTGAATAACCATGCGCACCACCAATTTGTGCAGTAGCTGTTTTTCCAGCAATTCGGTAACCCTTAATCTGGTAATCATGGCCAAGTCCCTTTTGATCATAAACAACGCCTTGCATGTAACCAAGAACTTTCTTAGCTGTCGATGCTTTTATTGGGTGTCCAACAACTTTAGGTTTGACCTTTTGGATTGTCTTTCCGCTATTACCATCTACAACTTTGCTAACAATGTATGGTTTCATCATTTTACCATTATTGCCAATAGCACTGAACGCTTGCATCATCTGCATGACATTTACAGTAATTCCCTGGCCAAAAGCGGTATTGGCCTGAGCAAGAATCCCTTTAAATGAAGTGTAACCATTAACCTCGTTATTCATTCCAATAACATTAACTTTCTTTAACAAGCCAAATCGTTTAATGTACTTCATCCATGTCTCTGCTCCCATGTCCTGTTCTACATGAGCAAACCCAACATTACTAGACATATCAAAAGCATCTTTATAGGAAATTGTTCCCCAACCAGAACTTGACCAATCAGTGATTTTTCCGCCACCCATGGCCCATGTTCCAGAATTAAAGGTCGCATTAGGGTTAAAATGCCCGGTATCGATAGCAGCAGCTAATGACAAAATTTTCATTACCGATCCTGGCTCATAAGCATCTTGAACTAGCATATTTCGCCAAACCGGATTATTTTCTGCATGAAGAGTTGGCCGTTGAGTAGCGGCAATAATTCTACCTGTTTTGGCTTCCATTACAACTGCAGTCATTGCATTGGCGTTAGAACTTTTATAAACTTTATTAACTTTGTTTTCGAGGAAATGTTGGGTTTGTGAATCAAGCGTAGTGTAAATATTATCACCGTTGACGGCTTTTTTAGTTACCTGCTTCGAATTAGCAATCTGGTATCCATAGACGTCCTGTTTATCTTTTCTCAACCCATTTATTCCCGTCAATTGTTTATTAAAGTAGCCTTCTAAGCCCAATTGTCCCACCAAATTGGTCTCTTCAGTTCCATTATCATTTTTAACTTTAGGAGTTGCCATCCCGATGATTTGAGAAGCAAATTCACCTTCTGGATATTGACGTGCTGGGGTCGCAATAAAATTAATTCCTGGCAAATGTCGATTCTTGATCTTCTGCATTGTTGAAACAGAAAGGTTGCTCCCAGCATTTCCAAATTCAACTTGGTAGGCTTGTCCCTTTGGTTTAAGGATCTTTTCAATTTGCTTTGGGGTCAGGTCAATATACTGTGATAATACCTTGGCAGTTTTTTCTCGATCTTTTACATATAATGGTTTACCATCAGAAGACTTTTGGGTTCGATCTAAAACAGCATAGAGGGTATATTTACTTGTATCAGTTGCCAAGGGGGTTCCTTCCGAATCATAAATATCTCCTCGTCGCGCTTGAATAATTCGCTGCTGGGTATAAATTTGCTCCGCTTGTGACCGTAAGTTAACATGTTGAACATCTTTATTTATTGCGATATACGCAAAACGAACGATAAATAAGGTAAACAATCCAACCGTGATTAGAAAGAGCCATTTGCCAAAGGTCCCTCGGTTTTCTCTATGTCCCCTATTTTTCGTTCGTTGTGGCTTCTTATTCATTATTTATTAACGTTCCTTACATTTGAATTTTTATCTGATAATCCATATTTATGTGCTGCTGATTTCAAATGCGATTGAGTCGTCAATTCAGCGATTTCTTGCTGCAAACTTGTATTACTACTTTTTGCCTTAGTAATTTGAGTTTGGGTATCCTGTAAGCGCCGTTGCTGATTATTAATACTAATTTTTGTAGAAAGTAAGCTAATCATTAAGCATAGCGTAATTAAGCTACCTACTGCTACTAAAGATCTTTCAAATTTTGACCATCTAACCGGACTTGGAGAAATTTTTGGTTGTTGATAAGTCTTTTTTCTTGGCGCTTGCTGCGGTTGTTGCTCTCCCGCCAGTTGCCTTGCCGCATTTGAAACCATAATTCTGTCACTTTCCTTCTCTAATTTTCTCGATTATCCTCAACTTGGCACTATGCGCACGATGATTTGCCGCTAATTCTTCATCACTAGCTACAATCGGCTTTTTATTAATTAATTTGAAGTTTGGTTCCATTCCCGCTGGTATTACTGGTAATCCCTGCGGTACATCCCCACTTAATGAAGTCTTTTCACGAAACATTGTCTTTACCAACCGATCTTCTAGGGATTGGAAAGTAATGACACTTATTCGTCCCCCAACATCCAACAAGTCTAATGCTTGTTCTAACGATTCCTCTAAAGCACCTAATTCGTCGTTAACTGCTATCCGAATAGCTTGAAAACTCTTTTTCGCTGGATGACCACCATGACGGCGAGCGGCAGCTGGAATCCCCTCTTTAATCACATCAACTAATTCAAATGTCGTCTTTATTGGTGCTATCTTTCGGCGTTGTTCAATCTTTCTAGCAATTGACTTGGCAAACTTTTCTTCTCCATATCGGTAAAGAATCTTAACGAGACGTTCATATGACCATTCGTTAACAACTTCCATTGCCGACAATTTTTGTTCCTGATTCATCCGCATGTCTAAGGGTGCGTCATGCTGATAGCTAAAACCTCTTTTAGCATCATCGAACTGTGGAGATGAAACACCTAAATCATATAAAATTCCATTAACATGTTTTACATTATAGCTATCCAATTCCGCTTTTAAGTTGCGGAAATTATCTTCAATTAATGTTAATTTTTGTTGCTCTATTGCTGTTTTTAAGTGTTCTTTATTGTAATCAATTGCCGTCTGATCTTGATCAAATGAATATAGGTGGCCATCGACGAGCTGTTGTAAAATAGCTTGCGTATGACCACCACCACCTAATGTTGCATCAACGTAGGTACCTGTTGGTTGCACATTTAATCCTGCTACGGCCTCCTTTAAAAGTACCGTTACATGTTTAAATTCTGCCATCAACTAAACCCTCCATTAAAAATCAATATTAAGATCTTCAGCAATCTCATCAAAATTATCAGCTGTTTCGCTTGTAAATTTATTCCACCGTTCAGCGCTCCAGATTTCTAAACGATTAGACACACCAACGATTACACACTTCTTTTCAAGTGAAGCATGAGTTCGTAAGGTTATCGGAATATTAATCCGTCCTTGTCTATCAATTTCGCAATCTGTCGCAGCGGAATATAAAAAGCGTACAAATGCACGTGCATCACGCTTTGTTAATGGGAGCGCCTTTAGCTTTTGTTCTAAAATCGCCCATTCATTTAATGGATATCCAAACAAACATCCATCTAACCCCCGAGTAACAATGAAGTGTGCCCCCAATTGTTCTCGAAATTTGGCAGGAATAATTAGTCGGCCTTTGGAATCAATAGTGTGTGTAAACTCTCCCATTAACACGACTAATGTCCTCCTTTACCATGTTATAGGTCAAGTCTACCACAATCCCCCACTTCTCACCACGTAATTTTGTGAATTTTACCAAAAAGTAATAGACACAAAAAAAGTGAGCGGAAATTGAATTCTCCAACTCACTTCATATCTTTATGTCAACGGTAACCATGGTGAAATAATTAAGCTACCAATATATATAATTAAAGCATAATATGCCGAATAGCGCCAAAATACTGGCCAGTAACGGCGATAAATGAATTCATGATTGTGAATAATTTGTAAAGCAATTAATAAAAGAGCTAGAACCATCCATAAAGCAATGGGATAAGCTGGCCAATAAAATCCAATATTAAAGATTATCAAAATCCATAAAATAATTGTCCATCCCCCCCATAAATGCTTTGCTTTTTTAGAATGGTGAAATATTCGTACTAATAATCGTTCTACTACCCCAATCACTAATAATAAAATAATCTCTAAAATTATAACCTTAATACTAACCGTCAACCTTTTCAGTCCCTTTCTCTTCAAATAAGTAATTTAAGTTTAACATAATCTAAAACTAGATTTGAAAAAGACATTGAAGATGCGTTACACTACTATTACTGATAAAAATGGAAGGATGGTTAATAATGCAGCGAAAAAAGAAAACGCGTTTCCAAAAAATTACCATGGTTGCTATTTGGTTGATGCTAATTGCAATGCTCGGTTCTTTAATTTTTGGAGCAGTTGCATCCTTGAACTTAATTTAGCCTATTAAACATCCATGTAGTCGGAATAAAAAAGATCGGAGAAAAATCTCTCCGGTCTTTTTTATTCCTCACTTTTTTGCTTATAAACCTCTCGTGGTTTTGAGCCATTAGCTGGGCCGATAAAACCACGCTGTTCCATATCATCAATAATTCTTGCGGCACGATTATAGCCAATTCTAAAGCGCCGTTGAATTAGTGAAGTTGATGCTTTTTGTTGATCAACCACAAAATCTAATGCCTCGGGGAATAATTCATCTTCCTCTTCAGCTTGCTCTTCTTGCTCAATTTCATTGTCAGTTACAACCATATTATCGTCATACTCAGCCGCTCGCTCGTTTTTTATAAAGTCTACCACTGATTCAACATCATGATCAGAAATAAATGCACCTTGAATCCGAACTGGTTTATTTTGATCGATTGGTTCAAATAACATATCACCTCGACCAAGGAGCTTTTCTGCCCCATTAGTATCGATAATAGTTCGCGAATCAACTCCACTAGAAACCGCAAAGGCAATTCGGGAAGGAACGTTAGCCTTAATAAGCCCTGTAATAACATCGACTGAAGGACGTTGAGTTGCTAAAATCATATGAATACCAGCAGCCCGCCCCATTTGTGCAATCCGAACAATTGCATCTTCAACATCATGGGAAACCGTCATCATCAAGTCCGCTAATTCATCAACAATAACTAAAATTAATGGTAAGTTAGCTTGAACTTCATCAGGATGGGCATCATTTTGTTGTTTAACCAATTTATTGTACCCATCTAGGTTACGAACACCGAATTTTGCAAACAATTCGTAACGACGCTCCATTTCTGCAACAACTTTTCCTAATGCCCGAGCCGCCTTTTTGGGTTCAGAAACTACTGGACTGAGCAGATGGGGAATACCATTATAAACACTTAATTCGACTTTTTTAGGATCAATCATTAACATCTTTACTTGATGCGGTTTAGCCTTTAATAAAATGCTTGTAATGATAACGTTGATTGCAACAGACTTACCACTACCCGTTGCTCCAGCAATAAGAAGGTGTGGCATTTTGGTTAGATCGGCCATTTTAATATCCCCAGTTACACTGCGGCCAAGCGGAACTTCCATTGGATTATCATTACTAGGAGCATTTTCGACCATATCACGAAAACCAACTGTTGCAATTTGTTGGTTTGGAACTTCGATCCCAATTAATGATTTTCCTGGAATTGGTGCTTCAATCCGAATATCTTTAGCCGCAAGTGCAAGTGCTAAATCATCAGCCAAATGGGTTATTCGACTAACCTTTACCCCTACTGCTGGACGTAACTCATATTTGGTAACAGAAGGACCTAAATTAACATTTTCAACTGTTGCATCCACACCAAAAGATTTTAGGGTTTGCTGAAGTGTTTTGGTGTTCTTTTTGATATTATTCAAATCTTCCTGCTGATCTGTTGCTTTTACTTGACTTAGCAGACTGACTGGCGGCAATTGATAATCATTGTCTTCTTTAGCGTCAATTCCTGCAAGTTTAATTTCCGCATCATCATGTTGATTCGAATCCTGATCATCCTTGCGCCCACTCTGAGTTTCTTCCACCTGACTTTCACTTGCGACCCTAATAGTTGGTTCAACAGGATCTTGAACAGGCATCGCTGAAGAAACTGGCGGCGTTGGAGTTGGCTCAGCTGATTCTTGGTCAGCAAAAAAATCTTTAACCTGCCTTGATGCTTTAGCAAGGGGCACGCTAATTGATGGTACCGTAGTTGTCTTGGTTGCTCTCTCCGTTCTCTTTTTCATTAATTGATCGTGAGCATTAGCCATTGCTGCTCCAGATTTTTTAATACTAATCCCACATTTTACTAGAAATTCGCGCCACGGTAATGCAAAAAAGACAATAATTCCGATAATCATTAACAACCATGACAATACCGCTGTTCCAACTTCTGAAATTAAAATATTACTTCCATTATATAGGTAAGCACCAATCATCCCTCCGCCAACCGGAACAGTTGAATCACCGTTAAAAATAACCTTACTAAGACTATTCCAAGTAGTTTCGATTACCTTTGCATGAAGATTCAGACGCTGAAACATGACTGTCTGAAGCCACATTAATAAACCAATATAGGCAATAATAGTTCCTGCAATCCAACGTTTTTTGAAATGCGGACGATGCCCATACAATGCAAAACATAATCCATAAAGAAAAACAATAATCATCGCAATCGGAAAGGATGATCCTACAAAAATCTTAAAACAGTTATCGAGAAAAGTTCCTAATACTCCTAAATTAAATAAGCCAACTAACATTAAGAGGCAAACAATTATTCCTAATAGATTATCCATTAATCGATACTGTTGTTTTTTCCCTCTTGTCCGGCGGGATGATGCCTTTTTTCTTCTCGCCATCGCATTATTGCCTCCTTAAGGTTACTTTAATTTATCGAATTCATATTTATGAACTCGTGCTAAATTAGGAAAACTCTGTTGCCGTAATGCCTCATAAATAACAATCGCTGCACTATTTGATAAATTCAGGGCCCGAATATTATTATCATTTTGTGGAATTCGGATAGCATTTTCTGGATATTTTTGCATAAAACGTTCGGGCAAGCCAGTTGTTTCTTTTCCAAATAGGAAATAATGATCTCCTTCACCCGTATAGTCAACATCACTATAATCATGGGTAGCAAACTTAGAAACAATATATAAACGGTTAATATCAGGAATAGTCTTCATAAATGAGGGTAAATCCTCATGATACGTGATCTTTACTTTATCCCAGTAGTCTAATCCAGCCCGTTTCATATGCTTATCATCAGTTGAAAATCCTAATGGCTTGATTAAATGTAATTCAGTATTTGTCCCCGCACAAGTTCGTGCAATATTTCCCGTATTCGCTGGAAATAATGGTTCAAACAAGACAATATGGTTTGTCATAATAAAATCTCCTTAATAAAATAAAAAAGCAGGGTCTCGGTGTGGGCACGGCGAAACGCTGCTTTAATGAAGTACTCCTTGATAATTACCAACGAAACACTTATATTCGATGTCAATTATCAAACGATTTCTTATAATAATTTAGCACTAATTTAGTAATGTTGCAATAATTAATTAGCTTTTTTCGCAATTAATAAGCTGACATCCACCGTAATTGTTTTTAATTGGGTTAATTCTTCTTTAGATAATCTTTTAGCATTTGCTCCCCAGTGTAAAGGCGTCATTTCCAGCATTGCCTGTTGTAAGCCGTCTGGAATTCTAAATTGGTAGGTTACCGTTTCAACTTTACTATGAGGATAATGTTGTTTAAATAACTCGATTACTCGTGAATTATCATAGTGGTAATTACGTTCTCCTGTTTCATATAAGAGATGCCGTAATTCGACTAAATAGTTAGCGTTAGGAATTACCTTAATAAGGGTCCCATCTTTCTTTAAAACCCGTTTAAATTCTTGATAATCAGATGGAGAGAATAATTCTAATACGCAATCAAAACTCTCATCAGTAAAAGGTAATTTACGTAAATCAGCTACACAAAAAAATGCCTTTAACGGTAACTGAGTGGCAAGTGTTATCCCTGGTTTCGAAATATCAAAGCCAATCATCGTATCATTATAATTAGCACGGATTGTTTCTAATTGTAATAATGGAGTGCCTTCTCCAGTTCCTACATCTAAGATCTTTAAGGGTTTTGAAGGTAAGAATTTACTGACATTTTCAATAATTGGCTTAAAGAGTCCTGCATTTAATAACTGGCGACGAGATTCAAACATTGATCGATCATATTCAGTATTAGCAGCCCCATTGAGAAAGTGAAGATAACCATGCCGATTAAAGTCAAATCGGTGATTGTTTCCGCAAATAATGCTGTTTCCTTCAACTCTCTCCATTGGCTGTTCACAAACAGGGCATTGAAAAAGGGCAAGATTATTTTTTACCATTTCTCGTTGACGTTCAACTTTTTTCAACTTTTCTCCTCCATTAAGAACTAAAAATTACTAATAACAGTGTATCACAGCTAGAATTACGATGGGCAAATTGCTATTATATAGGTAAGCATTTTCAAAAAGGAGGAAATTGCCTTGATTGAACAATTTCTAATTGGAACATATACCAAAAAAACAAGTAAAGGGATCTACAAAGTTACCCTTGATACTGACCAAGAAAAAATAACGAATGTTGAATTAGCAATTCCATCTCAAAAGCCAGCTTACTTACAAGTTGGTCAGGATGGTCGTATTTACGCAATTAAACAAGTAGATGATAAGGGAGGAGTTGCTTCTTACTCATTAAGTGACGATAACGCTAAGATGCTAAGCGATGTCTTAGCTGCTGGTGCTCCTCCTGCATATGTAGGCGTTGATAACAAACGGCATTTATTATTCAGTGCTAATTATCATACAGCAAAAATAGATGTTTTTAAGATCAACGAAGATAGAACGTTGACACAAACTGATTCAGTCCTTCATGAAGGAGTAACTGGTCCTGAGCCTGAACAAGAGGCTCCACATGTCCATTATGCCGACCTAACTCCCGATAATCGTCTAGTTGTATGTGACTTAGGAATGGACCTTGTTGTGGTTTACGATGTCTCTGATGATGGTAAATTAACTGCTGTCTCTCGCTATAAGTGTGAAGATGGCTTTGGTACCCGTCATATAGCTTTCCATCCAAATGGCAATTATGCTTATCTTTTAGGTGAACTAAGCAGTAAACTAGAAGTACTAAAATATAATAGTAAGGATGCATCATTTAAGCACCTTCAAACGATCAAAACAATTCCTGCAGACTGGACAGCTCACAATGGAGCAGCTGCTATCCGGATCTCAAATGATGGTAAATTTGTCTATACTTCAAATCGTGGTGAAAATACTATTGCCGTCTTTGAAGTCCAACCAGATTTTACCGTTAAACATATTCAATCAATTTCGACTGAAGGAGATTTTCCACGCGATTTCAATCTAAATCAAGATGAAAATTATCTTTTAGCTTCAAATCAGAACTCTGATAACCTTACGCTTTATAAACGAAATCCATCAACTGGTAAGTTAACCCTTCTTCAAAAAGATGTTAGTTGTCCAGAACCAGTGTGTGTAATGAAGTGGAAATAAATTAATATCAACAGCGAGAGCAAGATCGAAGTTACTTATAATTTCGTTTTTCGCCGCGAAGTTAGCCTCTGGGAGCCTTCGCAAACAACAATGACCTTCAACGTTTGGTAAAATGAACTGGGCAGACAATAAATTATACAAAGCTTCTTAGGCAGCTTGATGCCGGTATTGTACCGGTGTTAAGCTGTCTAATTTTTCTTGATAACGTTTGTGGTTATAGAAATAGATATATTGATCGATTGAGGCCTTCAATGTTTCATCTTTATAATATTCCCAAAAGCTTTCTGTCGAGGCATTATCGAGGCAGCGACAAACTCTAGACATACTCCGAGTAAGCCCATGTTTAGCCATAAAGTAGGCAAACTCCTTAGAGTTGTCATTACATCGGCTAACGATATAAACAATAGTTGAAGAATACTTATTCAAATCACTTAGTTTATTTTTGAAAACAATAGTGATAATTTCATTTTATTCATTGCAGAACAAAATGAATAAAAAATCTCCTTACCGATGATAATCTCAGTATAAGAGATTTTGAGTGGCCACCAGTTACTGCCTAACTAAAATTCATACCTGAGCGTATAAAAAAGGACATGCATTGTTGAGTACAGTGCATGTCCTTTTTACTATTGCGTGGCAACGTCCTATCCTCGCAGGGAGCGATCCCCCAACTACTTTCGGCGTGTTGAAGCTTAACTTCTGTGTTCGGCATGGGTACAGGTGTATCCT
>NZ_JAJGUA010000003.1:0-246 GCF_020784695.1 Limosilactobacillus secundus | reverse complement strand
CAACTTCACTCAGCCAGAGTGAAAGTACTTCGACATCCTTAAGTCAGAGTGAAAGTGCCTCAACTTCACTGAGCCAAAGTGAAAGTGCGTCAACCTCATTGAGTCAAAGTGAAAGTGCCTCAACGTCCTTGAGCCAAAGTGAGAGTGCATCGACATCACTTAGTCAAAGTGAAAGTGCGTCAACCTCACTTAGCCAAAGCGAGAGTGCATCAACGTCGTTGAGCCAAAGTGAGAGTGCATCGACAT
>NZ_JAJGUA010000029.1:0-100928 GCF_020784695.1 Limosilactobacillus secundus | reverse complement strand
GACTTCGCAAATGTTTTGCTTCAAATCACATCGTGATTGAAGACCCTACACATTTGATTCGTCGAAACTTTGTTCAGTTTTCAAAGGTCTACCCGTTGACTAATCAAGCAGCCAATCAACATATTTATTATAGCATGTATCAGATCAGCTTGTCAAGAAGAAATTTTAATTATTTTTGAATTTCTTTTGATTGATAACTCAATCAGCAACTTTATTAATGTATCATGTCATCAATCAGATGTCAACAATTATTTTTAACTTTTTTGCTGGACAATCTCAACAGCACTTAACTGCTTTGACAACGATAATTACTATACATGGATTTTTCTCCCTCGTCAACACTTTTTTTAATTTTTATTCATTTTTTTCATTCGCTTTACTATTACTTATGATAATAAACGTTATTTAGCCTTTTTAAAAATGGCGTGACGCTCTTTCACCATTAATAAATTCCGAATGAATTAGTCTCACATGGCTAATTAGATTTACCAATAAATATATTTTTTCAAAAATTATTAAAAGTTTTAAACGCCTCTTCACAACATTTTTCTATCTTGCTACACTTTAACAGTATTATCTTAATTACACAAAGGAGAATTACCTTGGCAACTCTTATTGATTTTATATTACATATTGATGTTCATCTAATTCAGATTGTTAATCAATTCGGCGATGCAACCTATTTAATTTTATTCGCTATTATATTTATTGAAACTGGTGCAGTCATAATGCCATTTCTACCTGGAGATTCCCTTCTCTTTGCTGCAAGTGCACTAGCTGCTGACCCACGTTATCATCTTAACATTTGGATTTTTGTTTTTATTTTCTTATGCGCCTGTTTGGGTGGAGACTCCCTTAACTTTTTAATTGGTCATAAGATTGGTAAGAGTCTTTCTAACCATTCACTTTTTGGTAAATTGATTGATAAAGATAGTTTAGAACGTGCCGAAGCCTTCTTTGAAAAGCATGGTGCGCCGGCTATTATCCTCGCCCGTTTTATTCCGATCATTAGAACATTTGCTCCATTTGCGGCCGCAGGTTCTGGTTTTCCCTACAAGCAATTTATTCGTTATAGTGTAATTGGCTGTGTTATCTGGGTAGCACTTTGTTGTGGATGTGGTTACTTCTTCGGTAATCTTCCCTTCGTTCAAGAACACTTCTCTATCATCATTCTTGCAATTATTGTGGTTACGTTAATTCCAGCCGTTATCGGAGCACTACGTTCGCGCTTTGTTAAAGAAGATGCTTAACATAAGTTTTATCCATCCCCAAATCAAAAGTAAGATTATCAATATAAGTCCTAACCATAATCCAAATAGTACTGTAAAAAATTTTTCGGGCATCAGTAATATGATTGGTGTTGTTCGTTGATCAAATAACCAATCCATATTGCTAAAGAAAAGATAATGAAATTTAATAAAAAGGACATTGAAATTTGTTATCCCCATAAACCCACTAAAGAGCAACAAAATAAATAATATCTGAAACGGTAAGATCAATCGCCAAAGTTGATTTTGCCGTTTTTGTTTTTTTAATCCATATACTAACAACGGGAGCGAAACCACCATCACAGCTTCATTCAATAAAATCAAATATTTTACGTCTTCAAAATGGCGAACTGCAGAAGGGGCAATTGGTAAATATCTTAGTTCGAGGACTCGTTGTGTTGGAAGCTGAATATATTTAATGACATTTCCATAATCAGCCATTAATTCAGAAGCAGATAATCCTAGAAGATGCTTAGGTATTGTTATAAAAAAAGGTGAAATGTTAATAACGATAAAAAGAGCAATACTAATTGCAACAACTAAACTAAGTAGTGTCACTAAGATTGCTCTCCCCCATTGAATAAGTTCAAATTTCCCATTCATCAAGATTATTCACCTTATATGTTGGCTGGATTTTTTCTTTTATAACTTCTTCTGGGCGTGATAAACCAGTATAAACTAATAAACTATCCATTCCGACGTTAATTGCTGCTTCAATATCAGTGTGATAGTTATCACCGACCATAATTACCTTTTCTTTAGGCAGTTGAACCCTTTCAAGTGCCATTTTCATAATTATCGCTTCTGGTTTACCAATCATCACAGGTTCCACTTGAGTTGCATATTCTACTAGCTTTACAATCGAACCTGCGCCAGGAACCATCCCTCGTTCATTAGGTAAATTACTATCAGCATTGGTCCCAATAAATTTAGCGCCATTTCGAATTAACAAAACTGCTTTTTCAAGTTTCTCATAAGTAACACTCGTATCTAATCCGACAACGACATATTCAGGTTGATCATCAGTCAAGATAAACCCTCGCTTTTCTAAAGCTAACTTTAATCCCGACTCACCAATAACATAAATTTTACTTTTTACTGGCGCTATTGACCGTAAATAGTCAGCAGTTGCGATTGCTGTTGTGTATATATTTTTCGCCGTAACATTAATATTATGATTTTCACGGAGGTTTTCAGCGACAAAATCTGGTGTTCTGGTACTATTATTTGTTACAAATAGGACCTCTTTCTTGGCAGCTTGCAGTCGTTTGATAAATCTTCCGGCTGCTGGAATTTGCTTTTTCCCCCTGTAAGTAGTCCCATCTAAATCAATAAAATATCCTTGATAATCTTTCATCGTTTACCTTAGCTCCTCTTTTTTCGTTGATGAATCACAAATTTTTGACGGTGACCGTTTTTTATACGTTCTGCACGCTGATTATGCCGTTGACGCACGTTCGGTTGTTTAACCTGCCTCCGCCGTTCATGAATGACTGGCGTAGTTTTCTTTCGATGCTGACGGTAACTGTGCCGTGGAATACAAACATCATCATTGTGAAGGATAAAATACGCACAACCAAAATTACAATACTCAAATAAATAATCTTCAATCGTATCAGTGCCCAATTCTGGTTCAAATAAGGGATTATCATCATCATAAAAACCTTTTAAGCGTAATTGGTCATATCCCCAATCCCCAACGATATAGTCATATTTACTTAGGACACTGCTAAACCGTTCTGCGAATTTTTCTGAATTAAAACCGTCACGGTAGTCCTTTACTAATTCGTAGGGATGTCCATTAACGGTAAAATGTGTCTGGTCTTTTTCTTCAATATGATAGATTAAAGCTCGCTGCTCTTCACGCTGATCAATATAATCTTGAATCTTAGCTCTATTCATCTCTTTCACCTTCTTTTGACTTTTGATTATTTTTGCCCCGGATACTTCATAGCCTTTTTCGCTACGATTTCTTCTATTTCATGAAAATTCAGCGGTGCTCCAAACTTAGGCTTATTTTCGAGATAGTCTAATTCAGGAGCGTCCACACCTACATTTATATTTTCTTTAATGGGAACAGAATAATGGTGAATATGGCCATGAAGGTTAATAATTTGCGGTGCTATTCCTAACATAAGAGGGTAATGAGTTAAGTAATATTGACGATGATTATATTTTAATAGTACCCCCACGTCATGAAACTGAAATTTAGGAAGTCCATTAAACTCATAATTATTATTTTCTAGATACTTAAAAAGGGCGCGATTATCATGATTTCCCTTTACCAATATTAAGTGCCCATGTAACTGTAATAATACCTCAAGAATTGCTTGATAGGCATCTCGTTGAGGTTTAGTAAAGTACAGAGCAATATCTCCTAAATGATAAACAATATCATTTTCACCAACCTTATTGTTCCAATTATCAATAATCGTTTGGTTCATCTCATTGACATCATTGAATGGCCTTGGTGCAAATTTATTTGTACCAAGGAGACTATCATGAAAAAAATGAGTATCTGACGTGCAAAACTTCATAGAGAATCTTCTTTCTTAAAAGGGCAATATAGTTATCTTAAATTCTAAAATAAAAAGAGACTAGAGACAAATATTTCTTGTCAACTAGTCATCTTTTGGCGAATTATTTAGTGCTTAGTTATTTTTCTTTAAACGTTCAATGTCACGAACAATCATTAATTCTTCGTTAGTTGGAATTAACAATGTCTTAATCTTTGCATCATCAGCGGAAAGGTCACGTTCAACACCATGGCAATTGTTCTTTTCTTGATCAATCTTAATGCCAAAGTAGTCAAGCTTATCTGTGATCATCTTTCGTACTGGAACACTGTTTTCACCAACACCAGCAGTAAAGACAATAGCATCTGCACCACCCATTTCCGCAATATATGCTCCAATGTAACGAACAATGCGGTTAACATAAATATCTAATGCAAGTTGTGCCCGTTCGTCACCCTTTTCAGCGGCTGCAAGAATATCACGCATATCTGGTGAAATACCAGAAATTCCAAGTAAACCAGACTTGTGATTCAAAATATCAATCATCTCATCAGAGGATAGGTTTAATTTACCCTGCATAAAAGCAATTAATGATGGATCAACATCCCCTGAACGAGTTGCCATTGTTATTCCTGCAACAGGCGTGAAGCCCATTGACGTATCGAATGATTTACCATTCTTTACGGCAGTGATTGATGCACCCGCACCAATATGCATGGTGATTAATTTAAGTTCTTCAATTGGTTTTCCTAACATTTCCGCAGCACGTGCAGATACGTAACGGTGACTGGTACCATGAGCACCATACTTACGAGCACCATACTTCTCATACCAATCATAAGGCACACTGTACAATGCATTCATTTCTGGCATATCAACATGGAATGATGTATCAAAAACAGCAACCGCAAATGCATTAGGCAATACTTTACGGAAAGCTTTAATGCCAACTAATTCTGCAGGCTCATGGAGTGGGGCATACTCTGCCAATTCATCAATCTTGCTAATAACATCATCATCAATAATTGTTGAATCCTTAAAGAATTCCCCACCGGCAACGATTCGGTGACCTACTGCTGTGATTTCATCATAACTTGCCACAATCTTTAATTCAATTAACTTATCTAACAAGTAATTAACTGCGGCAGCATGATCAGCAAATGGCTTATCTTCTTCATGCTTTTGACCATTACCATACTTAATCTTAGCATGACCCATTTTCTCACCAATACGTTCAATCGTACCTTCAGCTACTACATCTTCACTTGGCATATCAAATAATTTGAATTTAAGTGTTGAACTACCAGCGTTAACTGCAATTGTTTTTGACATTGACTTTTCTCCTTTAACGTAAATTCGTTGTTACCCATTTACTGATATCATCCATGAATGAAGCGAATTTTGCTTTATCCTTAAATGAAGGAAACTCACCCAACAAAACTTTAGCTGCTTGTTTGCTATCTCCACCCTGACGTTGCAATAATAAAATTGATTTTTGCGCATTCGGATTAGCAAAAAGTTCTGCTGGTAAATTGATAAGTCCTTGTAAATAAGCAACAGACTGAATCCATTTAACAAATGATTGTGATTCTTTAGTTTGGAACAAGCTACTAGGCACTAAGAATACTCCAAATGCACCAGGCTTAAGATAATTCATAGATTGTTCAATTAACAAATGGTGAACATAGGAATGCCCCTCTTTAGCCCGTGTTTGATAGTTTTTGGCGTTTTCATCAAGCGGATAGTAACCAATTGGCAAATCAGAAATAGCTAAATCACATTGAGGAATATCCAAAGCAGTTACAGCATCTTGATGGTACAACTTTACATTAAGGTGTTGTAATTCTGTACTTACGCTCGCAACTTCTAACATATCTTCGTCATTATCTATTCCGTAACCAACGATATCTTTATCTCCATTTACTTTAAGCTGATTCATCACAGTCGTTAATAAATTAGCCGTCCCAACGGCTGGATCAAAAACAGTCTTAATCTCCTTGATTTTTGTAACCTTTTCAATTAAGAAAGCCATGATTAAGCCAATTGTATCAGGAGTCATTTGATGATTAGCCTGAATTGCGTCTTTTCGAATTACTTTCAAAAAACTCAGCTGAATAATTTGCCGGATAATTTCTGGCTTCACATTTTGCAAATTTAATTCTTGGTATATTTTCTGCAATTCATTTACAGTTTTTTTATCAGGAACCCCGTCATCAACACGAACAGTATTATTGTCAATAATATTTTCTGCGTTTTCTAATAGCGCATCTAAATATGAACAATTTAACACTGCTTGTAAAATTTCAGTGGCCTTATCAAAAAGCTCAAATAATTGCTGTGGTGTTTTCTGTGTCAGTGCTAGTCGCCTCCAAATAATACAATCATTACTTTATTAGTTTAACTATTATTCCTAGCAAATTCAAGATAACACTCCTATCGGTCTCTTAGATTATCTGTTATTCCATCAATATAAATTGAACAAAGGTCACGTCCCATTTCCTGATAATTCTGATAATAACGATATTGAAACAATAAAACTGAACTAATTATAAGTAGGACGGCAATACTTACAAATAAAATAGAACCCTCTTTTTTATTTTGGTGGATAAAACTTAACAATTGCACTTGCTTTCTCTCCATCCTTCCTTGTCACCTTAATCAATACTCGTTGGGAATCAAGTTGCGTAAACGAGTATTCATGATTCTTAATTTTATCTAACAATGGCATATAACCACCTTTATTCTGACACGTTAGGTATAGAGCATGGTTTTCTCTTAATTCATACTTTTGATCAGTTGTCTGACTGTACAGTAATAACCAATTATCACGAACCTCCATTAATTCAAAACGATGATTGATCGACTCTAATTCCCGTAAAAACAAATGCCAAGTGATCGTTGATTCTAAGTTCATTTTACCTACTTGTCTCATGCTAGTAGTAACTAAACTTATATTGATAATCACTAATGAAGAAATAATTAATGCGCAAGTTGCTTCTATTAAAGTAAAGGCCCCCTTCTTCATTTTTCAACCCGACAAAGGCATCGCTCGTTATTATAAACAACTACCCTTTGGACCGTTGCTTTTGCGGTTAAATCACCACGGCTTAAAATAACTGGTTGCTTTTTAACCACATATAAATCACTAGCCTCTTTTCCTAACCTCGTTGCGGCCATTTTTAGTTGAAGATTTCTATTTTGTAACCACAATTGTTTTTCGCAAATAAAAAATAAATTTATCCCCATTGCTACAACAAGTAAACTAATTAAACTATCTGCCATCATAAATGCCTTTGCTTTAGCGTTTCTCAATTCGGTATCCTCCCCATCCTAATTGAATCTTCATGTAGTAATAACGGCCATCGATTAATGATTTAAAACGCTGGGTACAGGGACGCGTATAGCCATTTGGCGTAAGATAAAGTTCACCAAACCACTCAACATTCAGTGTCGAGGGAATAAGAATTTCTTTTGTTTCTCTTGTTTGATCATTTATGCGAAAAGTAATCATTTCACCATTTTTATCGTAGCGAATCACAATAAATTGATGTTTGCTCTCACACTCTAATTGCGCCCACTGCCAATTTTGACGCAACGATTGCCAAAATTGTTCTTCAGCTAGTTTTTGACGCGTCTTTGTAAAATTCGGAATTGTAATTAGTAAAAGGAGGGCCGTTATTCCTAAAACAATAATGGCTTCAAGAAACGTAAACCCTTCTTCACGAAAATTCATCGCTGAATTGCCTTCCCATCAACAATTACAATTTTTTCATGATGGGCCTGCTGAACTTGTGCATCAGTCAGATAATTGGCTTTATTTAACTCTTCTAAACTGACATTATCAGTTCCATTTTCATTTTCATATGCATCAATTTGGGTCTGAATTACAGAAGTCATTGCCCTTCCGTGAATACTATTAGCACGTTTTCGTTGTTGAGAAAGATTTGGCAACATAATTAATACTAACAAGCTAATAATAAATAAGACGATTGACATTTCGAGCAAGGTGAAGCCTGATTGTTTTTTCTTTAAAATTTTCATTAATAAACTCCTTGGAATGAATGATAAATTGGCAATAAGATACTAAGATATAAAATAACAATTATGATTGCAATAATGCTAAAGATAACTGGTTGAACAAAAATCAATAAATGTTCAATTGCAGTTGTGAGGGCCTTAAATTTTAAATTTGCGAAAACAATTAAGTCCCGTCCCATATTTTCCCTGGTCGCTCCTTTATTCATAAAAATGATTAACTCATTAGGAAGAAAAGGATAATGAGTCACCACATCTGAAATATCTCCGTCACGTTGAATAGTAGTCATTATTTTGTTACCAAAAATATAAAGAATTGATTTTCTATCAAAGCTCTGGGTAATTTCACAAATTTCAGCCAACGACAATCCTTGTTGCAACATTGATCCTAATATACTAGTTAAATAATATTGAAAATAATAACAATAACATTTACCGATTATTGGTATTGTACAAATCTTGATTAGCCGTTGTTCCTTGTTCATTTGATGCCATCTTAGCCACTGAAAGACAGTGCTAACAATGATAATGGTAAAAAGATAAGTTGCTCCTAATGCAATCGTGTGAATCAGCGAAAAATTCTGCCCCTCACCTTGCCATACCTTCAATTCTGGAAAGACAAACATAATTAGTCCACAGATCACTACCCCTAACATCCCTAAAAGAATTAGCGGATATTGCAGAAGACTAAATAACTTTTTTCGTTGACGTTCCTGAGCTGCAAGCAACTTTCCTACTTCACTTAATGTTTTTGTTAAATTACCATGTTTTTCTGCTAATAGTAATTGATAAAATAAGTCGTCTTTTACTTCTTGCTGTAGGCTCTGGGCAAAACTCGCTCCCTTTTGCATTCGTTTATCTATAGAAACAATCCAAGGGGCTAGCTTCGGCTTGACAGCCTTGATAAAACCAAGTGCTTCTCTAACAGAAAAGCCAACACTTAACAAATCTGCTAATAGAAGGAAAAAATTTGCTTGTTGCTGATGGTTGAATTTAACCCTGCTGGTATTGACGTGCAGTATTCTCCGTAATTTCTCCATTTTCCACAGCCTGCCGAAGAGCTTTTGCCCATTCATCAGACATTCCCCCTTTCTTGGTGGCATTGAGTAAATCACTAAATTGATGCCGATTTAACAGGTCACATAAGATGGCTTGTTCTCCATTCACCAACGGAATTAAACGCTGATAAGATACCGCTGTTAATACTTGCTGAAGGTGATAAGACTCTATCCCTAATTGTTGAAGGCGAGAAACAACCCCATAAGCATTTCGAGCATGGATAGTTCCCAAAACTAAGTGACCACTTAATGCAGCTTGGACAGACATAGCTGCTGTCTGTGAATCACGGATTTCCCCAATGATAAATACATCTGGGCGATGTCGTAATCCCAATTTTAATAAACTTTCATAGTCCATCCCTGCTAATTCATTTACTTGTAATTGGATAAATCCCGGATGATTAATTTCTACGGGGTCTTCAATTGTTAGTACAATTTGTTTCGGTAATAACTGTCGAGCAAGCTGATACATGGTAGTTGTTTTACCAGCCCCCATTGGCCCAGCAAAAAGAATTAAACCTCGTTGTTGACGATATTCCTGTAATATTTCCCACTGGTGAGGGACTAAAAAATTAAAACTAATATTATTAAGGGGATATATAAAGCGAATAACTAATGATTCCCTCCCTTGGTAATCACCAACACTTGATAAGCGTAAATTGACCTTTTGGTGAGCATAACTAAATTTAAAAGCGCCTAGCTGGGGTCGCCGATGCTCACTAACTGCCATGTTGGCGCAATACTTTAAGTATGAGATAAAACGTTGACCATAGTCACGCGTAACCTGCTTAAAAGGAGACACGGTCCCTTTTATCGCTAAGGATAATTGATAATACCTATCATGAGGTAAAATGTATAGGTCACTTGGTTGCTTGCGAATTATTCCTGCTAATTCTTCTTCAAAACTCGGCATATTTTAACCTCCCTATTATTTAAATACGGATAAATTCTAAAAATGCACTAAAAAATTTAAAACTAAAAAAGAGGTTAAAAAGCGTTTTGCTTTTTAACCTCTTAATAACAATGATTGAATTATTCTTCATCGTCATCTTCATCTGGTAAAATACCAGTTTCGTAAATATCAGCAACATCATCATTTTCTGTTAATTCATCAATCAAATGACGGTATTGCTTTGCCTTATCTGCAGGTACCTCTGTCCGGTTTTGAGGGATCATGGTAACTTCGGCAGTATCTAATTCATAACCTTGTTCTTGAAGAGCATCACGAACATCTGTCATGTTACTTGGATCTGTGAAAATTTGGAACTTTTCTTCAGTTGCCTTCATATCTTCAGCTCCAGCATCCAAAGCATCCATTAACATATCATCTTCGCTCTTATCGAGACCGTCACGAAGAATTTCGATTAATCCTTTACGGTCGAACATGTATGAAACTGATCCACTAGCACCTAATGAACCGCCAGAGTGACTAAATGCTGAACGAACAGCTGATGCAGTACGGTTCTTGTTATCAGTAAGAGCAGAAACCATTACTGCTACCCCACCTGGTCCATAACCTTCATAAGTAACTTCTTCGAACTTAGCTCCACCAATACCTGAAGCTTTAGCAATGGCACGGTCAATATTTTTCTTAGGCATGTTGGCCGCGTGTGCCTTATCGATTACAAGCCGTAATTGAGCGTTGTTCGCTGGATCAGGATCACCTGCTTTAGCTGCTTGGTACAAGTCACGTGAAATCTTTTGGAAAATCTTACCACGCTTAGCATCTTGGGCGTTCTTACGTCCCTGAATGTTATGCCATTTTGAATGTCCTGACATTACTGACTCCTCTTTTCTTTATTAATGTAATACAAACAGATAAATTTTAGCAAATATTCATCGTTAATTCAAGGTTATTGGCGAGGTTGCCATTTCCGTTTTACAAATTGCAGAATAAATAACACGATACTAATGACAATCATCGTCATTGAACTATGAAATCCAGTCTGCTGAAAATCATTAGCAACCTGAGAGATAAAGGGACTGATATCTGGTTGTCCTGCACCTAATTGAAGGGCAATTGCATGAATAGATATAACAATTCCTGTATATAAAACCGATCCCCATAGACAAATCCACTTAAAACTACCGATTAAGTGATGCTGCCATAAGCCTTTAAGAATCAATATAACGAGGCCAATAATTGAAATCACTAAAATAATATTAACAGCCGTTTTAGCGATTTTAATCCCATTAATTAATTGTGCAACTTCAGGAGTATTTAACTGACTGTTAACCATCGAATTGATGTTACCAGCAATTGCTGAAGAACTGCCTGCTGGTAACATGGACGTTGACAAACCATATTGAGCTAATTGGGAATTAACAGATGTGTCCACATTATTAACTATAGGTGATAGATCAAGATTAATTTTTTCACCTGCATATACCTGATCAATTGCCTGATTAACTAGCTTGTCAGTATCACTTTTCTTTAAGACAGAAGTTGAAATCCCGTACTGAGTTAGACTACTGTTAACCTGACTTAACATAACTGATTCAAGCGATGAACTTGTAACTTCTTCTTTTACAAAGTTAACATTTAAGAGTGTCGAATTAATTAGTAATGTTAGCCCAAGTAAAGTCACACAGATTACACCCCATAAGCAGTATAGAAAATGACGCTTTTTCGGTGTTTCTTCTATCGGTTTCTCAACTTTTTCTTGTCGTTGTGCTCGCAATTCACTTCGGGTTGTCACAACAAATCACAACCTACTTACGAGTTGATTGGCGTTCAACAAAGCCATGATCTAAAATCATATTCTTTTCATCATCATTGCTGTCATCGCCATCCATTAATTTTGTCAACAACCGCATTGAAATGGCTCCAAGATCATAAAGAGGTTGAGTGATTGAAGTAATTGTCGGCCGGACAACCTTTGTATAATTAGTGTCATTGGAAGAAATTAGTTCAAAATCAGCTGGAACGCTAATACCAGCATCTGTAAGCCCATTTAAGAGCCCAGCAGCTAAACTATCATCTGTTACATAAGCAGCCTTTAAGCCCTTTTCGATAACTTCTTGTGCCTTTGCATATCCTGCTTGATAAGACCCGTCTGTTTCAATTACTAATGAATCATTAAATGCCACGTTATTATTTGCTAACGCTTCTTTATATCCATTGAGGCGGTCTTTACCATTAATTGAGTATCGTAATGGACCAGTAATATATGCAACTTGTTGATCACCATGCTTTAGCAGAAATTCTGTTGCTTCCTTGGCGGCTGCTTGGTAGTTAATCCGAACGCTTGGTAAAGCATCATCATTAACAACAGAACCAGCTACTACAACTGGTGTATTTGTGCTTTCAAATTCATTCCTTAGATCATCAGAAACATCATGCCCCATAAAGATAAGTCCATCAACCTGTTTAGCAAGCAAGCTCCGCACCACTTTTAGAATCTTTTCATCATCAGAATCAGAATTAGTTAAAATGATATTGTACTTATACATTGAAGCAACATCATCAATCCCCAATGCTAATTCCGCAAAGTATGGATCAGTTATATTAGGAATAACTACCCCAACAGTCGTTGTCTTTTTAGAAGCTAATCCCCGTGCAACTGCATTAGGACGATAATTAAGCTGCTTAATCACATCTAAAACTTTTTGTCTAGTTTCTGGCTTTACATTTGGATTGCCATTTACTACCCGTGAAACAGTGGCCATTGAGACACGAGCTTCTCGGGCAACCGTATAAATTGTTACTGATTGTTTTTCCATAAGATAGCCCTTTCTTTATTGGTATAATCTGTTTTCATATTTTTTCATAACCTAGTTAATATAGCAGATTTAGTTTTAATTAGCAAACGTTCTTCATTATTTTTTTGCTTTCATAACAATATGTTATAATATTCGCAATCTTTTTTTAGGAAGTGAATGCAGTGACAAAACTTAATCAATTACAATGTGCCCTTGCTGAAAAAGGATTAGATGCTGCTTATATTAGTGATCCAATGACCATTAA
Organism: Limosilactobacillus secundus; assembly: GCF_020784695.1. NCBI lineage: Bacteria > Bacillati > Bacillota > Bacilli > Lactobacillales > Lactobacillaceae > Limosilactobacillus > Limosilactobacillus secundus. The sequence goes on along the minus strand of NZ_JAJGUA010000029.1, from coordinate 88,084 downwards.
TTACCTAACTGGTTTCTACAGCGATCCAGTAGAACGGGTATTAGCACTAGTCCTTTTTGCCGATAGTGAGCCATTTCTGTTTGCCCCAGCGCTTGAAGTAGAAGCAATAAAGGATACTGGTTGGAAATATCCGGTATATGGGTACTTAGATCACGAAAAACCGTTTGAGCTTATTGCTGAACATATCAAAAATCACGCTGGTTCACCAATTAACTGGGGAATTGAGGGAGAATCACTAACTGTTGACCGTCTTCGTGCCTTAGAAGAAGTCCTCCCCAATGCCCATTTTAATACTGATCTCTCTCCTTTGATAGCAAAAATGCGGATGATTAAAAGCGATGATGAGATCGCTAAGTTAAATGAAGCTGGAAAATGGGCCGATTTTGCTTTTAAAGTAGGATTCGAATCAATTCAAATTGGTAAAACAGAACAAGAAGTTGCTGCCGATTTAGAATACGCGCTTAAACAACATGGGATTAATAAAATGAGTTTTGATACTCTAGTTCAAGCTGGTCCTCATGCTGCCGAGCCTCATGGAGCTACCTCCAGTAATAAGATCCAAGATAATCAGCTCGTCCTCTTTGACTTAGGAACAATTGTTGATGGCTATATTAGTGATGCTTCCCGAACAGTGGCTGTCGGAAAGTCAAACAACAAACAAAAAGACATCTACAAAGTATGTTTAGAGGCTCAATTGGCCGCTCAAAATGCTGCGAAGCCGGGAATGACTGCTGAAGAATTAGATAAGATCGCTCGTGATATCATTACTGCAGCTGGTTATGGCGAATACTTTATTCACCGCCTCGGACACGGAATGGGTAGCAGTGAACACGAATTTCCATCAATCATGGAAGGAAACCAGCTAGTTCTTGAACCTGGAATGTGCTTCTCCATTGAACCCGGCATTTATATTCCAGGTTTTGCCGGTGTCCGGATTGAAGACTGTGTTCATATTACAGAAGATGGTTGCGAACCATTTACGCATACAACTAAAGAATTGCTAACTTTCCCTCATTAAAATAAAAAAGCTGAGAAATCTCTCAGCTTTTTTATTTTACTTATTTATCGGCTGTCTTAGCGTCATCTTGATCTGCTTCATCGTCTTCAGTAGATGCTGGCTTTTGATCACTAGTAGCATCGATAATAATATCGTTATTATCTTCATCTGCTTCTTTATTCTTCGCTAATTCCTCACGAATATCAGCAGTTTGCTTATCAAAGTCATCATTAGTCATATGATTAACTACTTTATTGGCGCTATCTTTTACCTTACCCTTAACATTATTAACAGCATCCGCAGCGCCACTCACCTTATCGTTCAAGTTAGAATCACTCATAAGATCATCAACAATGTCTAATGCGTCTAAGGTGTAATCAGTCACATAATCAGCAACTTTATTAATCTTTTCATCAATGCTTTCTTTCAATGCTTCTTTTTTAGCTGGTGCCATTTTCTTCCATGCAGCATATGTTGCAGCTCCACCTAATAATATCCCAGCAAGTAACTTTTTACTCATTATTTGTCATTCCTTTCTTTTGCTTCCGATGCTGTCTAAATCTGTTGAAAGCATCTAAAACAAGTGTCTTTCCTGCAAACTTAAAAATACTCCGGTCAAATTGTCGTTTCTCACGACGCAGCCGAGCTTTTTCGACCATTTCTTGAAGTGAGGCATTCACTTCTGAAACACTCTGACTTACATCTGCGACTGCTTTAACCGCCGGGTCTAGTTGTTCTGATTTATGGTTAATATCGTCTAACAATGTATTCGTGTTACTTAGCACATCCTCCATTTCTTGGCTAAGATAATGAACATCCCGCGTTAAAGTTGTAATACTTTTATTTGTTTCTTTCATCGTCTTACTCAATTGATTCAACAGGATACATGCAAAAATGACTAAGATTAGGAATGCGATTGCCGCAATTAACCCTGCCAACTGGCCAAAAGTCATCTGATAATCCCTCCTTTAGTTTTCAAAATACTTATTCAATACTAAGAATATCATAAAACAAATAAAAACGATAATCTAGTGTAGTCGACAGAAGCTTGTCTTCCCTGTTAAAATATTTATTAGTATTTTTTAGGAGGTTATTATGATTACTGGTGCCACTTCTCTTACGTCAAAACAGATGGAACAATTAAAAAAAGCTTTTACAGATTTATCTTGGCACGAAATTTCACAACAACTTTTAAGTAAATTTCTTTTAATTATCGTTACGTTTGTCTTATTTTTAATGCTTTTATGGTTAGGACGAGTTATCATTGTCCACCTTTTTCAAGAATCAAAAAAATACAATGTACTAAAAAATAGCAATCGAATGGCAACGGTAAAAGCCCTTGTCTTAAATATTTATCGCTATACTTGTTATTTTTTCTTATTATACGCCATATTATCAGAAATTGGCGTTCCAGTAGGGACACTGATTGCTGGAGCCGGAATCTTTAGTTTAGCCTTAGGACTTGGGGCTCAAAGTCTTGTTAGTGATATCGTGACTGGCTTTTTCATTTTACTTGAGCAACAATTAGACGTTGGCGATACTGTCCAAATTGGTCAAATCAAAGGAACTGTAACTGCTCTTGGTATCCGCACCACTCAAGTTACTAGTTCTGATGGAACACTTAATTTTATTCCTAACCGTAACATTACCATTGTTCAAAACCTTTCACGAAATAATATGGTTAGCAATGTTGATATTCATATTACTTCAAAGACCCCGCTTAACAAGGTAGAAGAAATTGTTACACAAGTGAATAAAAAACTAGTTCCACAAATAAAGGCACTACAATTAAAACCAGTTATTGTCGGACCAGTCGTTACTCCAGACGGTGCGCTCGTTTTTCGCGTGACAATAACAGCAGTCAGTGGAAAACAATCAACTGTCGCTAGTCGCTTTTTGGCAGCATATCTTAAAGAATTACGAACAAATAATATTCCAATTGCCTGGGAGGGAGTACCTAATGAGTATTAAATTAATTGCTACTGATATGGACGGAACCTTTTTACGAGACGACCATACTTACAATCATTCTTTATTCGCAAAGGTCTTTCATCAACTTGAACGCCATAATATCTACTTTGTCGCTGCTAGTGGATCCAGTTTCCCACGGTTGCAACGAGAATTTAAAGACTACACCGCCAAGATGGGATTTATTTCGCAAAACGGTTCAGTTATTCATTTAGGAAGCAAATTATTTAAATCTTTTCCTATTAATCAGGAATCTTTAGCCCGGGTTATTCATGTCCTTGACCGTTTCTATGGCCCGCAAGATATTAATCAATTAGTAATCTCTACTAGTGAAAAATCTTATGTTGATCAGGGGATGAGTATTCACGATTTTAATATTGTGAAACTTTTTTATGAAAATGTAGAGCGTATCCCTGATATCCGGCAGATTTTCACTCAACGGCCAACTGAAGATTTTACCAAGATATCAATTAATTTCGCTAACCATATCGATCTTAAAAAAGTTGCAACAACCTTAGATGGTTACTTACCGCCATCTTTAATCATGGAAAATTCAGGCTTTAATACTGACTTAATCGGTAATGCTGCTGCAACTAAACAAAATGCCCTTTCCCTTTTGCAGTCCCACTTTAATTTAAAGGCAAATGAAATTGTTACGTTTGGCGACAATGAAAATGACCTCGGAATGTTAGCGATGACAAGTCAAAGCTACGCAATGCAGAATGCACAACCGATTATTCAAATGCAAGCTGCCCACACCACAACAATTGATAATAATCATGATGGTGTCTTGCAGACTATTAACCAGTTAATTAAAAATGAAGGATAAAAAGAAGAGGCCTCCAACGTTCGATTTTGCCAAGCGCTGGAGGCCTATGTTGTACTGCACTATTTGTTTTTTTATGAAAGTAACTTGACTTATGTCACAGCCACTTTCATTATTTTCCAAAAGTATGCATTGTATAATTGACCGCTTTTAATACTTCACGACGTGTCACAATTCCGCAAAAGTAATTATGATCGTCCACCACCGGTAAAAATGACTGGTCAATTAAGAGGTGTAAATTTTCTTCGATATCAGTTGGATCTTGGATAACCGGCGCATCGGTTTGCATCACATCCCTGACCGTTAATTCATTTAAGCGTTCTACATTGATCCGTTTTGTCTCCAATAATTGGTCAGTAATCATTGCCAAAGAAATTTGACCGCAATAATGGTTTTTATTGTCAATCACAATAATTTTAGCGTAACGATCCTTAGTAAGAACTAAGAATGCATGATCTAAACTATTACTTTGGTTTACCGTTGCGACTAAACTGGCAGGGATCATAAACTTCTGCTTATTTTTCAGCAATAAAGTCCGTAAACGCTGATCAATCACAAAAAATACACTCCTTTATTTTTGACGACTGAATTCACAATGTAATCCAGGAAGAACTTCCATCTGACGGTTATAATAATCTATAATAAACCGCTCAGGCTGTGCATCAATAATTGCAAACGTTCCCCCAAATTTAGCATATTCACCACGAGGAAAACTGATACTCCCAGGATTAATTATTAGCATTTGATGATCATAAACGGCGCCTAACTGATGAGTATGCCCATAGCACACAATGGATGCACCCTTTTCTTGGCCAGTAAGCATCAGAGGGGTTAGAGAAAAATTGACCCGCTGTAAATGGCCATGAGTGATATAGAGTTGCTCTTGACCAGCATTAATTACCAACTCATTAGGGTACGATAAACCATAATCATTATTCCCCTTCACTGCTTTAAAATTGCTCATTGGTTCCCGATTAGGAGCTAATTCTGAATCGCCACAGTGAATCATCAGGTCAACCTGATCCCTCATTTTTTGAACAATCTCTGTCAAAATTTTTTCTTCTCGATGGTTATCACTTACAACTAATAGCTTCATTTTTATTACCACCAATCATTAAATTGCTTCATAAATGACCGTAATGCTCGTCCACGATGACTAATTTGATTCTTTTGGTCGGCTGTTAACTGGGCCATTGATTTGCCTAATTCATCAACATAAAAAAGCGGGTCATAACCAAAACCGTTTTTTCCTGTGAGTTGATGAAGAATATGGCCATCAACCCGACCATTGGCAACTAATTTGGTTCCATCAGGCTTAATTCCGACGATGGTAGTATGGAAGTGGGCAGTCCTTTTTTCATCAGGTACCCCATTTAATGCCGATAAGAGTTTAGTATTATTAGCAGCATCGTCATGATCACCAGCATACCTTGCTGAGTATACACCTGGAGCACCTCCAAGGGCATCAACCACTAATCCCGAATCATCCGCCATAACAGGTAATTGAAGTTCATTAGCAGCTGTAGTGGCTTTAATTGTTGCATTTTCTTCAAATGTTTTACCATTTTCATTAATTGCTATTGGTGCAAAATTGGCTAATGTTTTTACTTCAATTCCTAGGGGAGCAAGCATCTCTTGGTATTCACGCGCTTTCCCGGCATTCTTTGTTGCAATTACGATTGTTTTCATTTTAACCTTCCTCGTTTAATTGAATATGTGCACACTTGCGGTAGCCATTCGGTAACCATTGTTGTGCACCAGCAACTAAGTCTTTAACATCTCCCGTTGAATAAAGGTCGATACTTGATGCTAAATCATTACTCAATTGATTTTCACTAGTTAACAATTCCTTTGCCTGTCTGATTGTCTCAAATGCAGGATCAATTAACTGAACATTAGATCCTAATTTATTATGAATTTCTTTTTGTAAAAACGGAAAATGGGTGCATCCAAGGATCAAAGCTTCAATCGATTGATTATCAAATACTTTTAATTCAGCATCAACAGCTTTTTGTGCTTCAGTTGTCCCTGTTTGCCCATGTTCAACAATTGGGACCAGTGGTTGGGCGGAAGAACTGATAACTTTTAAAGCAGGATTGAGTTTAGCTAACGTTTTAGCATAGGCGCCATTTTTAATAGTGGATTCGGTGCCAATTACCCCAATTTTTTTATAATGATGTTGGGTAGCAGCCATGGCTCCTGGTTCAATTACCCCAATTACTGGAATTGGTAATTCATTTTGAAGAAGTTGAAGAGCTGCTGCAGTCGCGGTATTACATGCAATTATCATCATTTTTACGTCTTGTTTTAACAAGAATTTTCCAATGCGTAATGCTAATTGCTGAATCTGTTCTTTTGTCTTAGTTCCATATGGAAAATGCCCTTGGTCACCCACAAAAATTACAGATTCTTGGGGCATTTGTTCACGAAGTACACGGGTTACAGATAGGCCGCCTAGCCCTGAATCCATAACCCCGATTGGTCGTTTATCCATTCTCTTCACCTCGTTAATTCATTAAAACGTTTAAAACCTTGAAACTATATTATCCGTTTCTCCATAAGATTTTGCAAGTTTTTCAGGTTTAACCCTATTAAGATCTTGAAATTTAAGTATAATAATAATGATTGTTAAAAAGGAGCGAGTGGATATGAGTCAGAAATTATATAATCAGTTAATAGCCGGTCATCAAGGACTAGGGGCTGGAACAATGCGCGACGTGATTTTACCAGCCATCCTAGGCAAAGAAACCGATGAGATGCTATATTGGATTGGTAAAGATCTCGCTCGAGTATATCCTGTTGCTACAGCCGAGGATCTAGTATATCTCACTAATCAGCTTGGCTTTGGCCGTTTAGCTTTACGTAAAAAAAGCAATACTTCTCAAGTGTGGCGGCTATCAGGGGTAATTGTAAAGGAACGGATTCAAAGAGACGAAGAGGAAACCTCCTTTGGTTTAGAGTGTGGTTTTCTTGCTCAAGAAGTAGAGTTTCAACTTGGAACGGTTGCAGAGGCAAAGATCTTTGACCGTCACCGTGATTATGTTGATATTTTGATTCAAAACGATCCACAAAGTTCAGCTGATAATGAACGATCTGAGATGGTAACATTCATCACTGTTGATCGCCCTAACGAAAAAGAAGACGCACCTAAAAAAGAAACTCGTCATTCACTACTAAAGCGACGAAAAAAAGATAAAAAATAAGTTTAAAATACTAAAAAGCTGGAAGAAAACAAAAAGTTTTTCTCCAGCTTTTTTCTAATCAACATATTGTTGTAAAATTTGCTTTAATTGATCCTCACTATGGTAACCAATGATTTGGTCTACTACCTTACCATCTTTCTTAACCATTAATGTAGGGATACTCATAATCCGGAATTTTTGTGCAGTTTCTGGATTTTGGTCAACATCCATCTTAAAAAATTTAATATCAGTCATCTTATCAGACAGTGCATCGACTACTGGAGATTGCATCCGACATGGACCACACCAAGTTGCCCAAAAATCAATTAAATCAACACCAGTTGCAGTATCTTGTTCAAAGGTTTGATCGGTAGTTACGTTTACAGCCATCTTCAATTCCTCCTTTGTTTTTCTTAACGTTATTCTAACAAATCACTTCTTAAATGTCATTTAAGTTGCTTACTTTTTTATAGTAAGTGATTATAAATTAACAATTGTCGCTCCATCCCCTCCAGCATTAGGAGAAGCATAGGAGAATGATTTAACTTGGGGATTGCTTTGCAAATATTGTTGCGTTCCCTTACGAAGAGCACCAGTCCCTTTTCCATGAATAATTGTTACTGTTGAAAGATTATTCAATAATGCATGATCAATAAAGTTACTGAGCTCACTCATTGCTTGTTCATAACGATGCCCCCGTAAATCAAGACGGGCCGAGGTTTTACGTGTTTGTGTCGTTCTCACAGCAGCCCGTGGTCGTCGCTTTGCATCTTTTTCTCGTGGGAGATCTTTCTTAGCTACTTTTTCAAGATTATTCTCATCAATTTCCATTTTAAGAATCCCAATCTGAACTTCCCACTTGTGGTTCCCCCGCTTAGATAAAAGTTCTCCATATTGACCATAAGATTTTACCAAGACTGCATCACCTTTATGCAAATCATGCTTTTGCTTAGCCCGTTGCAATACAGAGTTGTGTTGCAACCGTGGATTATCCTGATGAAGAGCATTTAATTGCCCTTGTGCATCAATTAATTCATTTTCTTTTACATTTCCGCCCTGCTGAACCTCTAACTGGCGCAAATGATGAATAATTCGGTCAGCCTTTTTCTTCGCCATCGCAACTTGATGATTAGCCTTCGAACGTGCTTGTTCATATAACTTATCACGCTGTTCATTAAAGCGGGTGAGTTTCTCATCAAGGTCACGCTGAACTTTTTCATTTTTGGCTACTAGTTTTGTTAGCTTTTCACTTTCTTCGCGTGCTTTTTTCCGTTGCTCTACTAAATCACCAATCATATTGTTAAGGTCTTGACTATCATCACTAACAAATGTCCGTGCTTCATCAATAACCTGGGGATTAATTCCTAATCGCTGAGCAATCTCTAATCCATTCGACCGCCCAGGAATCCCTAGTAGTAATTTATACGTCGGCTTAAGAGTTTCTTGGTCAAATTCCATACTAGCATTAATCGTCTTAGCACGATCATATCCATAAACTTTGAGTTCAGGATAGTGGGTTGTAATTACAACCATGGTTCCTTTACTGCCAATATCATCAAGAATAGCCATTGCTAAAGCAGCCCCTTCTTTGGGATCAGTTCCAGCACCAAGCTCATCTAGAAGGACTAAGCTACGACTTGTAATTTGTTCAAGAATGGCTTTTACTCCATCCATATGACCAGAGAAAGTACTCAAATTTTGTTCCAATGACTGTTCATCACCAATATCCGCAAATACATTATCAAAGATCCCAATTGTGCTGCCTTCTTCTGCAGGAATAAACAGGCCGGATTGTCCCATCAATTGGATGATTCCTAAAGTTTTAAGCGTAATGGTTTTACCACCAGTGTTGGGGCCGGTGATAATAATCGCCTGATAATCTTCCCCAATCTTAATGTCATTTGTCACTACTCGTCGAGGATCGATCAAGGGATGGCGAGCTTTTCGTAATGAAACGTGATTTTCTTTGCTTAAGAGTGGGAGTGTTGCCTTAGTATCATGTGCCCAGCGTGCCTTGGCATTAATAAAGTCAAGGTGTCCAAGAATTGCTTCATTTTGACCAATATCATGCCGGTAAGGAGCAATCATTTGTGATAATTCAATTAACACTCGTTGCATTTCTTGTCGTTCTTCTATTTGCGCTTGTCGTAACCGATTATTAGTTTCTACAACAGCTGCTGGTTCAATATATAAAGTTTGTCCACTAGCACTTTGGTCATGAACAACCCCACCAAATTTATTTCGGTAGCGAGCGATTACTGGAATTACATAGCGGTCATTTCGCATTGTGACAATCGGGTCACTTAAGTATTTCGCATTTTTCCCGCGCGTATATCTTTCCATTTGTTGGTGAATTTCTGCTTCCGTTTGGGTAATTAATTGCCGGATACCATGGAGTTTAGCCGATGCTTCATCATTTATCCGCCCATCAGGATCAATCGAACGAACTAGCCGCTGAGTAATTGAAGGAATTGTAACTAGGCGGTCAACTTGGGTAGTTAAAAACCGTAGTTTAATTTTTTTCTCCCGCATCTGGTCAAAAAAGTTTTTTACACTCATACTAGTTTGCAGCACTTTTGTAATTTGAGCTAATTCCGTGCCGTTCAGATTGGCCTTAATTTTCAAACGTTTCAATTGCGGTTTGATATCAGCTAGTTGCGGAATAGGAATCCCGTCTTCTAATCTTAAAATATCGGCTCCATCAGTAGTTTCTGTCAAAAGTTCTTTGACTGCCTCGTAATCAGTTTGTGGAACAAGCTGCATTAATTCGCGGCGACCAGCTGCGGAAACAAGGTATTGAGCAAGTTGTCCTTTTATTCGATCAAATTCTAATGTTTCTAAAATTTTGTTATTCATTTTATCCTCCCTGTACTAGCGTATCAATTACTAAATGCGCTATTCCTGGTGTTTGATTAATCATAAAACGCGCTAGTTCCGAGTTTGCTATTTGCATTTGCCACCAACCTGCTGGAAACAATTGCATAATTAGCAAAACAACGTAAATAATCAAATAGCCAATCAAAAATGAGATTAAGCCACCCGCAATTTTATCAAGTGTCCCCACCACTGGAATCCTCTTTATCCAGTTTAACTGACGAATACCCCAGTGACAAAGAATTGAAACAATTGTAAAAATTATCATAAATGCAATCCCATTATAAAAGAAAAGATTACTATTTACATTTGCAAGCAAACTCTCGGAGAAAGTTGCCGGGGTTCCAATATTTGGTAATAATGATTTTAACCAACCCCCAATCAATTGCGCTCCCTGACGAGCAACGATCCAAGCTACTATATATGTCCCCAGCATTAACGTCATTGTCAATAATCCGCGACGATGACCATTAATAAAGCACCCCATTAAAATCAAAATAATAAAGGTTGTTAAAATCATCCTAATGATCCTTTCATTCTGCTTGTAAAGAAAAAGGACTGTGACAAATGTGTCTACAGCTCCCTTTTGTTAATATTTTATTTATCCTGGAATTTTAATTAAGCCTTAAAATTACCATCATTATCAAGGAAAGTATTTAATACTTCTTCAACCATGTCCCACTCCTTATCATCTTCAATTGGAACAAGGTCCTGTCCATCGTTATCTTCATTATCAGCTATAATGTAAGCTTGGATGTCAACGGAATCATCATTTTCTTGTTCTGCGGGATAGATAAAGATATATGATTTGCCATAATCATCAGAATCAAACGTAAACAATTCCTTAAATAATTGTTCATTACCATTCTCATCAATTAACGTAATCATGTCTTCGTTATTGTCTTGTTTACTCATTTTAATACCTCATTTTAGCTTATTCACAAGGCGGCCATGGCGATCCAAATAGCTTTGTAAAATGAATGTTGCTGCAACTTCATCGATAACTTTTTTCTGCTTAGCACGTGAAATATCCGCTTCTTCAACTAGCATTCGGTGTGCCTCAACCGTCGTTAAACGTTCATCTTGAAAGTCAATAGGAATATCTGGAAAACGTTGTTGTAATAACCTGCCATAGTGCTGAGATGCTTCAACACGAGGACCTTCTGTATTATTCATATTTTTAGGAAGGCCAATTACAAACCCAGCTACCTGTTCTTTTTTCACTAACTCGGCAACACGATCAATCCCGAAAATTTCGTTTTCTTCATCAATTGGAATAATCTCAACTGCTTGAGCCGTCCAACCGAGAGGATCACTTACGGAAATACCAACCGTTTTAGAGCCAACGTCTAATCCCATTAATCTCATTTAGTTTCACCGTTATTCTTTAGGTATGACCGAACAAGCTCTTCAATAATTTCGTCACGTTCATGTTGACGAATCAAGTTACGTGCATCATTCAAACGCGGAATATAAGCAGGATCACCAGATAAAAGATAACCAACAATTTGATTAATCGGGTTATATCCCTTTTCTTCTAATGATTCATAAACCGTCTTTAATGTTTGCTTCATATCTTCTTGACATTCTTGACCGAAATCAAAGAACATCGTTTTATCATTTGTAGCCATCAATCGTCACCTCCAGATATTCTTTTCAACCATCCATTTTACTATATTCTTATTGAAATCACAATTTACATTTGTCAATTGTAAGTAAACAGTAATATTAGTTTTATCTCAAACTACAAGTTTTATAATTATAGCTGATAATAGCGTTTCTTGATAGTATTTTTTATTACTTTAAGAAGTTCTTACAAAAAAGAAAGATTGAAAGAACTCAAAAATTGGTTTCTTTCAATCTCTTAGACTGGGACTGTGACATAAGTCAAGTTACTTTCATAAAAGACAAATGGCGCAGTACATCAATGGCCTCCAACGCCCAGTAAAACCGAACGTTGGAGGCCTATTGTTGCTTGCGGGGGCTCCCAGAGGCTAGCTTCGCGGCAAAAAACGAAGTCACAAGCAACTTCTGTCTCGCTCCCTTTTGATTTACTTATCGAGGTAATCTTTAGCTTGGCTTAAAGCTTCCTTGATTCCGGCTGGATTCTTTCCACCAGCTTGGGCGAGGTTTGGTCGACCGCCACCGCCACCATTAATAGCTGGCGCAATCGCCTTAATAAGGTCACCGGCTTTTAAGCCTTCCTTAGTTTTATCATCACTAACAGCCACTAATAAGTTTGCTTTACCATCACTAGCTGTCGCAAGAACAAGAACATCAGAAAGAGCCTTTGAACGCCAAGTATCAGCAAGTTGCCGTAATTGGCCCATTCCAGCAACTTGAACTTCGGCAGCAATTAAACTTCCATTCTTGGTTGCTTGAACGTTTTCAAAAACATTATTAGCTTGTTGAGCAGCAATCTTAGCTTGGAGGGCCTCATTTTGCTTTTGAGCTTCCTTAAGTTCATTTTGCAGTGTTTCTACTTGGTGAGGAACCTCCTTAATCTGAGCAACCTTCAAACTAGCAGCACTCTTTGTTAAGAGGTCATCACGATCTTGGAGGAACTTAAAGGCATCACTGGAAGTTACTGCTTCAATCCGCCGTACTCCAGCACCAACTCCTCCTTCAGAAACAATCTTGAAGAGACCAAGCTCATTCGTGTTTTTAACATGGTCACCACCACAGAACTCAGTGTTAAAGTCACCAATCTTAACAACCCGAACCTTATCACCATACTTATCTGAGAACAAGGCGATAGCACCCATTTCCTTAGCAGAATCAATATCAGTTTCCACTGTCTTGACTGGGATTTCCTTCCAGATTTGCTCATTAACCATGTTTTCAACCTTCTTAAGGTCCTCAGCAGTTACCTGGCCAAAGTGGTTAAAGTCAAAACGTAAGTAATGTTCTTCAACTAATGATCCGGCTTGTTGAGTATGACCACCAAGAACGTTCCGTAATGCTTGGTCTAACAAGTGGGTTGCTGTATGGTTCTTTTCAATCTTAAGGTGACGAATACGGTCAACAACCAGTTTGTAACGAGCACCCTTTTTAATAGGGGCAGTTAATTCTACCCGGTGAAGGTTTTGCTGGTTTGGTGCATGTTGGACATCAACCACGCGACCAACTTTTTTACCATAGTTATCAATAATGTCACCAGTATCAGCAACTTGACCTCCCATTTCAGCATAGAATGGGGTCACGTCAAAAATTAGTTCAATGTTCTTATCATCTGGTTGTGCTTCATCAGCTTGTTGACCATCATGTGCTAAACCAATAACTTTTGCATTATCAACGGTCAAATCAGTGTAACCAACATATCTGCTATCTTCTTTGAATGAAGTCCACAAATCAGTTTGAACCCCCATCCCGTTATCCATATCACGGGCATTACGAGCACGATTTTGCTGCTCCGTCATTGCTGCTTGGAAGCCCTTTTCATCAACTGTTAATCCTTCATCTTCGGCATATTCCTTGGTTAATTCAATTGGGAAGCCATAAGTATCATAAAGCTTAAATGCTGTTCGCCCATCAATTTCGTTGGTCTTATTTTCCTTAGCTTCAGCAATCACGTTATTCAACAAGTTTAATCCGCCATTTAAGGTTGCACTAAAGCGATCTTCTTCTGATTCAATAACCGAAGCAATATAGTCAGCATTTTTAAGAACATCAGGATAGTAATCTTCCATGATCTTGCCAACTGTTGGAACCATCTTTGCTAAGAATGGTTCATCGATCCCCAGCTTCTTTCCAGCAACAACTGCTCGCCGAAGCAACCGTCGAATAACGTATCCACGACCAACATTTGAAGGCAAGGCGCCATCCCCGATCGCAAAGGTAATTGTCCGAATATGATCAGCGATAATCTTAAATTGAATATCGTCTTCTTTATTTTGACCATACTTCTTAGTACCACTAAATTCTTCAGCTTGCTTAATTAATGGCATGAATAGGTCGGTTTCAAAATTAGTAGGGGCATTTTCAAAGATTGAAACAACCCGTTCAAGGCCCATTCCCGTATCAATATTTTTATGCGGAAGTGGTTCGTAAGTATCTTCTGGCGTATGGTTAAATTGACTAAAGACAATATTCCAAATTTCAAGGTAGCGTTCATTTTCACCACCAGGATAATTTTCTGGATCATCATCGGCTAAATTATTAAATTCTTGACCACGGTCATAAAAAATTTCTGTATCTGGACCAGATGGACCTTGACCAATATCCCAGAAGTTATCTTCATCAGCAATTAGGTGATCTTCAGCAACACCTACTTCACGCCAGCGATTATAAGCGTCATGGTCTTTAGGGTAATAAGTAATGTATAGCCGTTCAGGATCAAAACCAAACCATTCATCACTTGTTAGTAATTCCCAAGCCCATGGAATTACTTCATTTTTAAAGTAATCACCAACAGAGAAGTTACCCAACATTTCAAACATAGTATGGTGCCGAGCAGTCTTACCAACATTTTCAATATCGTTCGTCCGAATACTCTTTTGTGAACTTGTCATCCGTGGATTCTCAGGAACAACTTTCCCATCAAAGTATTTCTTCATTGTGGCAACCCCAGAGTTAATCCATAGTAATGTTGGATCATTTACTGGAACTAATGATGCACTCGGCATAACTTGGTGGCCATGCTCTTCAAAAAACTTCAAGTACATCCGCCGTACTTGAGCACTATTTAGCTTCTTTAACTCTTTCATCAAATCGCCCTTTCTAAAACAAAAACCACCATTGCGAATCAGAGACGCCGGATTGACGCGGTACCACTCTGCTTGCAACGATGGAATTCGTTTACCTCTTTACTTCTTGGTTGCCCAAGGTTAAATATCAAATTATCCGAATGGGGAGCACTAAGGCTAGGAAATCAGTTGTCACACCTTACCAACTGTCTCTGAAATTTTCCATTAGTTATAGCATGTCCCAAACGTGTCATATTATAGCGAACAATTACTTTAAAATCAACGGGCATTTCGTTCACGGCGATGTTGTTTTTGTCGTGCACGCTTAGCTTTCCGAATTTTATGTCGTAATTCTAGCTTTCGTTTTTGCTGTTCGTCTTCTTTAATCGCCTTTTTAATCCGTTTCTTATAACCAGGTTTAACCTTTTTCTTAGTCTTTTTTACGTAACCCTTCATTGACGGATCAAGTTCATTTTGCCGCCGCTTATAATGCTTCCGGCGATTACGGTCATGGGTAGTTACTAGTTGACCATTCTTTAATTCTTTTGGTACAAATTTAACTCCCCGCTCCTCAAGCTTAGCAATTAAATCGTCTTCTGCTGGCTCATATAAGGTAATGGCAGTTCCCTTCATCCCATTTCGCCCTGTACGGCCAACCCGATGAACAAAGTATTCAAGATCAGTTGGCAAGTCGTCATTAATTACTAATGATACTCCATCAATATCAATTCCACGCGCTGCTAAATCAGTTGCTACAACATATTGATATTCAAGATCACGAATTTGCCGCATTGTCCGTTTCCGACGACGAGCTTCCAATCCCCCATGAATCATCGCTACTTTTAGCCCTTGATTTTCTAAATACTGAGTTAATTCAACTGCTCGTTCTTTTGTATTAGCAAATACTAACGCAAGATATGGTTCTCCAAGAGTCAATAAACGATAAATTAGCTGGTTACGATCTTGCCCCTTAGTTGACATTAACCAATTATCAACGTCTGGATTGATTACTGCTTCAGTAGGAATTTCTTCAACTACTGGGTTTTCCATATATTTTTTTAAGAAGGGGCGTAGTTTCTGCGGAATCGTCGCTGAGAAAACCATCATCTGAAGGTCATCAGGAAAATGACTAGCAATTTGGTCAACTTCATGTAAGAATCCCATATCCAATGTCATGTCCGCTTCATCCACCACAAACATTTTTGCTGTATGAATATCCAATGCTTGACTCTTGATTAAGTCTAATACTCTTCCTGGAGTTCCAATGACCAATTGAGGTTGTTTTCGGCTTAATTGGTTAACTTGATGCTGCTTGTCTGTACCACCAACATAATTGTGAATGGTAAGAGGATGAGGAGCATATTTATTAAGCTGCTTGGCCGCATTATAAATTTGGTATGCTAATTCCCGGCTAGGAGTTGTAATTACTGCTTGAACAGTTTGATCTTCCGGACTAATCTTTGAAAAAATCGGTAAGAGGAAGGCATGTGTTTTTCCACTACCAGTCGCTGATTGCCCCACAACACTTCGTCCCGCCATAATCACTGGTATTACTCGTTGTTGGACCGGTGTTGGTTGACGAAAATTAATTTTTTGAATTGCTGTTAACAGATAAGGTTGTAACTGAAAATCAGCAAATTTTTTATCACTCATAGCTATTTCCCTTTCATTTTTGGTTTGCGTAACTTTGTGTTAATTGGTCCAATTCATCAATCACTTGTTTAATTTCTGCTTCATCTTTAGCCTTGGCGCCACTAGCAAGGGGATGCCCGCCGCCATCGTGCTGCTTAGCTAATTCATTAATTGTTGGCCCCTTTGAACGGAGACGAATGCGATAATGGCCATCTTCTTGTTCTACAAAAATTGCCCAGGCAATAACATCATGAATTCGACCCGGTAAAGAAACAATTGCGGACGTCCCGGCTTCAGTTAATCCAAATTGTTCTAAAATTTCATTGGTTAAGATAACATATGCGGCTCCATTATCTAGTATCTGCAAATTTTCATAAACATATGCTGATAGCCGAGCCACTGGTAAGGTAATTTCATTTTCGTGCTGACTAATTTCCGCTGCATTTGCGCCGGCCGCCATTAACGAACCTGCAACTAGCATCGTTCGAGGAGTTGTTGCTGGATAAAGGAAACGTCCTGTATCGCCAATAATTCCTGCGTATAAGGCATGGGCAGCCTTCTGGGGAAGAGTTAATTCTTTTGCAAATCGTTGATAAAAACTATAAATCATTTCAGAACAGCTAGAAGCATCTGGTTCAACCCACATAATATCGCCAAAGGGTTCATCATTAGGATGGTGATCAATCTTAATAAGCTTGTCCCCATTATCAAAGCGTCGATCATCAATTCGTGGCGCATTTGCTGTATCCGTAACAATTACTAATGCATCATCAAATGTTTGATTGTCAATCGTATCCATTTCACCGATCCAATCAAACCCTGGAATATGCTTTCCTACAACATAAATTTGCTTATATGGGAATGAAGCACGCAAAATTTCTGCAAGGCCAACTTGTGAGCCAATCGCATCTGGATCAGGGCGTTGATGCCGATGAATAATTATTTTATTGTATTTTTTGATTTGTTCAAAAATTGCTGTTAATGGATTTGCCATTATGCTATTTCTCCTTACCCGAATAAAATTTAACACTATCTTTTAGTATAGCAATAAACGCGATTAACAACCAAATAAAAAAGATGAAAATATTCGCTTATTTACGACTATTTTCATCTAAATTAAATTATTTTTCTTCACTGTCTTTTTGTTCATCACTAGCACTCGCTGCAGATGGCGATTCACTAGCAACACTATCTGCTGAAGTATTTTCAGAACTAGCGGCCGCAGAACTAGCAACAGCTTTATGATCTTGTGAAGCTTCATTAGCTGGTGCATCTGCTCGTTTGATAACGCGGGCAATTGCTACCATATCAAAAGTAAGATAGATCCCTTCACAATCTAATGTAACTGTCCGGTCAGCCTTATTGATTGAATCAATCTTACCATGCATCCGGCCAATCGTAACAACTTCATCACCTGGGTGTAATTCATTCATCATCTCTTGGTGTTCTTTACGTTGCTTTTGTTGTGGGCGAATCATAAAGAAGTACATTAATGCTACCATTAAGATGATTAAAATAATTCCTGAGTAACCACTTGCATTATTAGATGAAGCAGCACCAAGAACAAAACTACTCAAACTATTCACGGTTTATCCATCCCTTCAAAAAGTTAACTAATATTAACTTTAACAAACTTTACTATAAAAAGCTATATGCTCTATTGATTCTGCAATAATTCTTGAACAAATTTTTTTGTTTGACGATTTTTAATTGCCTGTCGTAAACCACCCATTAATTTATTGAGGGTAAACAGATTATGCTGTAGCAGAAGTTGTTCACCGTAAAGACTATGATTGGTAATTAAGCTATGGAGCAATGCCCGCGAATAGCCCGCGCGACAAGTAGCACATGCACATTGACGATCGAGTACTTGGAAATCGAAGCTAAAATGTTGCCGATCAAGATGAAGAACTGTTGTCCCTTGATTAACTAATGCAATCCCATTCGCCGCTTTTTTAGCTGCTAGATTGCTATCAATTAAATCTACTCCTGCTAAAACTGCCGCTAGCATCTGGTTAAAAGAAAGTGCAGCAGGGAGATAGCGTAGTTTCTTTTCTTCTAGTTTAGGCGTAATTTCGTTAACAATTCGACTAAATTCTTGATCATCTAAGTTGCTAGGAATTCCACTCAACCGATAGCCGCTTAATCCAGCCTCATCAACTGCCTTAATACTAGCTGTTCGCAAAGCTTTTAAGCCGCCACCAACAATTGAACCAAGTGCTTGTCCTTTTTTGGGGGTGACATCAGATAACCAGTCATTGGTTTGGTTTACCCCAGCGTTTAAATCGTCAACTGGCGCATAATAATCTGTTGCTTGGTCAAAGCTTTGAAAAATATCAGCCCCGAGCGCTTCTTGAACTTGAAGAGCAGTTTCTGGTTGCCAAAATTTTAGTTGTCCCGTTACCGGATCATGAAAACGAACCCCATCATGTTTTTTTCCGCGTGGCTTTGCTAAGTGATAGGCCTTCTCAGTTTCCAAATCCACAAATAAAAGGCCATCCCACTGAAAAAGTTGGTGGAGATCTCCTAATTTTTCAGTCATCGAGGCATATTTTAGCCACCGCTTTAACCCACTTGTCTTAACTGCATTTACACCAGCCTGATTAAGCTGGATAGGTGATAACTTTGCTAATTCATCTCCACTTGCAACCAAAGCCGGTGTTTCAATTTGTCGTCCATTAACCTGCAAAAGTCCGGTTCGTGCTTGGCCATCACTTTGATTAATTGTAAATTCTAACTTACTCATAATTTTCCTCAATCAATTTTTATCAGTAGGATACTCAATCCCTAAATGTTCATATGCTGTCGGTGTCACTAACCGGCCGCGAGGGGTGCGACTAATAAAGCCAATCTGTAATAGATATGGTTCATACATTTCTTCAATCGTATTAGTTTCTTCACCAATATTTGCCGCAATTGTTTTTAATCCTACTGGACCTCCATGGTAGAAATTGATCATCGTTAACAGCATTTTCCGATCAATCTCATCTAAGCCCCGATCATCAACTTGGAGAAGGGATAATGCTTGCTTAACAATTGTCGAATCAATACTTTGTTTCCCTGCTACCTGGGCAAAATCACGTACTCGTTTTAAAAGTCGATTTGCGATTCGTGGTGTACCACGTGAACGAAGAGATAGTTCGTGGGCCCCTTCATCTTGAATACTAGTATGGAAAATCTTGGCAGAACGAAAAATAATTTTTGTCAATTCATCTTGACTATAGTAGTTCATGTGTTCAACAATCCCGAAACGATCACGTAATGGTGCCGATAACATTCCGGCTCGTGTCGTTGCCCCAATTAATGTAAATGGCGGAAGGGGAAAATGAACGGGGTGCGCAGTTGGTCCCTCGCCAATAACAATATCAATATAGTAATCTTCCATCGCTGAATAAAGCATTTCTTCCACAACTTTGGGTAACCGATGGATTTCATCAACAAAAAGGACATCCCCCGGTTTCAGCTCATTCAATAAAGCTACTAAATCCCCTGGCTTTTCAATCGCCGGCCCACTAGTCGTTTTAATATTAACGCCCATCTCATTAGCAATTACCATCGCCAAAGTTGTCTTTCCTAATCCTGGAGGACCATATAACAATACATGATCAAGGGCTTCTTCTCGGGATTGAGCAGCCTTAATATATACTTCTAATTCGTGCTTGATTTTAGGTTGACCAATATATTCCCTCAATTTCTGCGGTCGAAGAGTTATCTCAACCTGGCTTTCTTCTTCTCCGGATGGGTGATCTGATAAAATACCATGATCATTTTCCACAAGTCCTGCACCTCCTAGTTAAGCAACCTTAATGCTTGTCTTAAGTATTCATCAGTTGCCATTTGTTCTTCTTTCATTAATGCCTTTTGAACCTTTTTAATATCCCGTTCCTTGTATCCTAATGCAGCCAATGCTTCCAAAGCGTCTTTCAACTCACGATTGCCTGTTGCATCAACGGTAAGCTGAGTTGTTGTAAATAATGAGTTGCTACTTTCATTAGTAAGCTTATCACGTAAGTCTAACACAATTTGCGATGCTGTCTTTTTCCCGATTCCTGGGAACTTAGTTAAATAGCTAACATTATTATTAGTAATTGCATCAACAAGTCCTTGATGATCAGGGTTAGCTAAAATTGCTAAAGCACTCTTTGGTCCAATTCCAGAAACATTGATTAATTGCATAAACAGATTTTTTTCATTTTGATCTGTGAAGCCAAACAAGGAAATATTATCTTCACGCACTGCTTGGTAAACATATACTTGGACCTTCTTAGTCCGATCCTCTTGATAACGATAGGGATTAGCAACTAGTAGTTTGTAACCAACTCCATTCACATCAACAACGATATATTGTGGAGCAACGATGGTTATAAGGCCTGTTAAGTATTCGTACAAGGTAGTTCCTCCTTAAAATTCATGGTCATCAAAATCGTCCGCATATGGGGTATGTGAATCCTGAATTCGTTTAAACATTTTTTCTAAATCCTGATCATTAAAATGAACAGTTACCGGACGCCCATGTGGACAATTAAAAGGATTTTCACATTGTGGCAATCGTTTCAGCAACGCTTTAGCTTCTCGTTCGTCAAGGTGGTGGTTAGCCTTTATAGCCCGCTTACAGCTCATCATAATCGCTGTTTTCATTCGAAATTCTTTGACGGTTAGCTTTCCATTCTTAATTAACCAGTCAATCATTTCTTTGGCCGTGTCTTCTTCTTGCCCCTCTTTAAACCATGTCGGATGGGAGCGCAAAATAAAACTATTTTGACCAAATGACTCTAATTCTAATCCGACCGCTGCCAGAGTATCAAGATGCTGATTAATTGTCATTGTATCGACAGTCGAATAATTAAGAACAAGCGGAACCAAGAAATTTTGCTGATCAGCGCTCACTTCCCCAATTTTTTGACGATAATACTCATAATTGATTCGCTCCTGAGCAGCATGTTGGTCAACAATGTAAAGCCCATCTCCTGCTTGTGCTAATAAAAAGGTTCCCTGAAGCTGACCAATATATTGAAGATCAGGAAACCGATTTTGCTGCTGATCTTGTTTATCATGGACATCCAATTCCATATTGGCAGGTTTTACCGATTTTTTCCTTATGGCAGGAACAGGAGTAGAAAATAGTGTCACTTCCCCCTCATTTTGATAACGTTCATCAAACTTTTGCATTGCTGGCGTATTTAAATCTTCAACATGGTGAATAACGATTGGTGCTGGGATTTCACTATCAAGCGCGTCAGCATGGGCAGGATTATCAGCTTCTGGAGTTGAAATCTCAGTTGCCGCCTTTTCTGTGGCTGATACTGCCGAAATCGGAGCGGCGTGATAAACAGGTGATGCTTCCTTTAATCGACGATCAAGGTCCGCTACCTCATCATCATTAGGAATAAATTGATCAGCATCTACATCTGGAATTAAGTTCTCAACTGCTATCCGTTTCCGAATTGTCTCAGCAATCAATTTTATTAGTTGCTGTTCTTTGCTCAAACGAACCTCGCGTTTAGCTGGATGGACATTCACATCAACCAAAACAGGATCCAGATCAATGTTGATTACAGCAATCGGGTAGCGACCAACCATTAGTTTCGATTCATATCCCTGAATAATTGCCTTTGTTAATTCAAAATTACGAATATACCGATGGTTGATTGTGATTGTGATATATTGACGTGATGCCCGTGTTAATTCTGGTAAGGAAACAAAACCACTAACGTTAAAATCATCATCTGCCCCACTTATCTCAAGCATCTTGCGTCCTGCTTGAACGCCATAAATTGCTGCAACTACTTGCTGTAAGTTATTATTACCTGCCGATCGAAATAATTCCCGCCCATTATGGGTAAAGCTAAAAGCAACCGCTGGATTAGCAAGGGCAAGCCGATTAATGATGTCCGTAATTCTGGTTAGCTCCGTTTGGGGTGATTTTAAGTACTTTAATCGCGCAGGAGTGTTAAAGAATAAGTCGGTTACCTTAATATCGGTTCCTTGACGCGCACCAGCCGGCTTCACTACTAATTCTTTCCCTCCCCGTAAATGGATCATTGTTCCTTCTTCTTGACCAGCTTGAGCAGTCGTAAGCGTTACATCAGCGACTGAAGCAATACTAGGTAACGCTTCACCACGAAATCCCATTGTCTGCACCTTAAAGAGGTCATGGCGAGAATTAATCTTACTAGTTGCATGACGGTGAAATGCAAGACTAATATCTTCAGCAGCGATTCCGTCACCATCATCAATCACGCGCACACTGTCTAAACCAGAATTTTCCACAATAATATCTACACGGTGACTATGGGCATCCAATGAATTTTCAACTAATTCTTTTACAATTGATGCTGGACGTTCAATTACTTCACCGGCAGCAATTTGATTGGCTAAAATATTATCTAATTCATGAATCTTTCCCATTAAATATCACCTTATTTCAATTTCTGCTGCCACTTATAAATTTGATTCATTACATCCATGGGTGTCATTCCCATTAAATTAAGTTCTTTTAATTGATGTAAAATCCGCCGATCAATACTCGATTCTTTTTTCTCAGGTTGAGTAGCAAATAATTCAAGTTGACCATTATCTTCAACAGCTGGTGCAGACTCTTTCTTTACCGTTGCCGCTTCATTTATCTTCGCTGATATTGGTTCTGTATGGTAATTATCTGTTGCTGGTTTAGGTGTGTTCGGTAGTTTTACATCCTTTTGCTCTAATTTTTGCAAAATAGTATCTGCACGTTTTAATAATGAGGACGGCATTCCTGCTAGTTTAGCCACGTGGATTCCGTAAGACTTATCTGCAGGGCCTGCACTTACCTTATGCAAGAATACTAACTCCCCATCTTTTTCCGTTGCCCCTACATGAACATTTTTAAGCCGCGACAAGCTATGCTCAAGAGCTGTCAGTTCATGATAGTGAGTTGAAAATAGCGTTTTAGCACGAACATGCTGATGAACATACTCAATAATCGCTTGAGCCAATGCCATCCCATCATAAGTTGCGGTTCCCCGGCCAATTTCATCAAAGAGGATCAAACTACGATCTGTGGCATGAGTCAAAGCATTATTTGCTTCCATCATTTCAACCATGAAGGTACTTTCACCAGAGATTAAGTCGTCAGCCGCCCCAATTCGGGTAAAGACTTGATCAAAAATTGGCAATTCAGCGGATTTGGCAGGGACAAAACAGCCAATTTGTGCCATCACTGCAATCAATGCTAGCTGACGCATATAGGTACTCTTCCCTGACATGTTTGGCCCAGTAATCAGGAGAATATCAGTATCTTCTCCCATCAAAACATCATTAGGCACATATTCCTGATGTCCCATAAACTTTTCCACAACTGGGTGACGACCATCTTTAATTTTTAATACGTGACCAGTATTCATTTCAGGACGGACAAAGTGGTAGTCTTCACTAACAACCGCAAAGCTTTGGAGTACATCTAATTCCGCAAGTTGTTGTGCTAATTTTTGTAGGCGTGTAATTTGCTCCTTGACTTGTTCACGGATTTTAACAAAAATATCATATTCCAAGGCTGTCGACTTTTCTTGCGCCCCCATTATCAATGCCTCTTTTTCTTTTAATTCTGGAGTAGAAAAACGTTCAGCATTAACTAAGGTTTGTTTACGCTCGTAGCGATCTTTAGGAAGCTTGTCAAGATTAACTTTTGTAACCTCAATATAATAGCCAAATACATGATTATAACCAATTTTAAGGTTATTTATGCCCGTTAATTTCCGTTCATGTTCTTGCAGGTCTGCAATCCACTGTTTTCCATTATTCATCGCATCACGGTATTGGTCTAATTGGTCATTATAGCCATCCTTAATTACGCCACCTTCAGTAATAGCAATTGGCGGTTCTTCAACAATTGAGTGATCAATTAAATCTGCCACATCGTCCAAAGGATCCAATTGTTTTTGCAATTCTTCAAAGACAGGTGAATCAAGAGTTTCTAAAACGTATTTTAGTTTAGGAACTTGCCTTAAGGAAGTCTTAAGTTGAATAAGATCACGTCCATTAACACTTCCATAGGCAACCCGCCCTGCTAAGCGTTCAAGGTCATATACCTTAATTAACTCTTGCTGCAAATTACTTCTCTCAAAATAGTGGTCTAGTAATTCTTGGACCTTATCTTGTCGTTCACTGATTGCATTTTGATTAATTAATGGCCGGTCAATCCACCGTTTAAGAAGACGACTGCCCATCGCTGTTTTTGTCTCATCTAAAAGCCATGCTAAGGTCCCCTGACGCTTCCCACTTCGCATATTGCGCATTAATTCAAGATTTGTTTTTGAATAGTGGTCAATCTTCATAAAAGAACTTGGTTGATATGCAATTGCTTTCTGCAAATGGGCTAAAGAGCGCTTTTGGGTCGTTAATAAGTACGACACAAGTAACGCAACAACGTGCTGTTGGGCTTGATCATCAAGATCTTGAGTAAGATAACTAATCTCAGCATTTTTAAGGACCGTTGGCTGATGTGATTGAAGGATATTTCGTTGCTTAAACTGAGTTGTTATTTCAACTGGTAGTTCACCATCCACAACTACTTCCTTACTTTGGAGATTAACCAATTCATTAACTGCGTCATTTGCATTATTTAAGCTCGTCGTTTTAAGCTCCCCAGTTGATAAGTCTGTATAGGCAATACTAAATAACCCATTTTGTCTACTAATCGCTGCAAGATAATTGTTATCACGTGCCTGTTCACCATTTAAATCCATTTGCGTTCCAGGTGTAATTAAACGGGTAACAGCTCGTTTAACCATCCCCTTCGCCTTTTTAGGGTCTTCCATCTGTTCGCAGATTGCTACTTTATAACCTTTATCAATTAAAATATCAATGTAGTTGTTAACTGCGCGATGGGGTACCCCACACATTGGAATTGGATTTTTCGCACTATGGTTTCTCGTTGTTAAGGTTAGCTCAAGAAGTTGTGCTCCTTTAATTGCATCGTCATTAAATAGCTCATAAAAATCACCAAGTCGGTAAAATAAAAAGGCATCTGGATATTGATCTTTTACCTTTTGATATTGTTCCATCATCGGTGTTGTTTTTTTTGCCACTAAATTTCACCCCGTTAATATATTTTTTAATCTTAATAATAAACTAATTATATTTTTTGTCTAAATTTGCTGCAAGATCTCTGTTAATGATGGATGTTGTTTAAAATAATAAAGAGACTGAAGGTTATACCCAGCCTCTTTATAGGAACTGAAAAATCAGTTTATTTAGCATAATCAACTGCTCGAACTTCCCGAATAACGGTTACTTTAATATGTCCTGGATATTCTAATTGCTTTTCAATTTTGTTCTTAATATCATGTGACAAAGTTGTTGCCTGCAAATCAGAAATCTTCTTCGGTTTGACAATCACGCGAAGTTCTCGACCAGCTTGAATTGCATAACTATGGTCGACACCATCATAACTGTTTGCTATGCTTTCTAGTTTCTTTAAACGTTGAATGTATTGTTCTAATGACTCGCTTCGAGCACCAGGACGTGCCCCTGAAATTGCATCTGCTGCTTGTACAAGAACAGCAATCACAGAAGTGGCAGGAACATCCCCATGGTGAGAAGCAATCGTATTGATAACCACTTTATTTTCCTTATACTTGCGGGTTAACTCTACACCTAACTCAACATGTGAACCATCAACTTCATGATCAATTGCTTTCCCAATATCATGGAGGAGACCAGCACGTTTTGCTAATGTAACATCTTCCCCAAGTTCAGCAGCCATAATTCCGGCCAACTTAGCAACTTCGATCGAGTGGTCTAAGACATTTTGACCGTAACTAGTCCGGTACTTCATTCTTCCGACCGTCTTAATTAGGTCTGGATGCATTGAATGAATTCCTAAATCAAATAATGCTTGCTCACCAGTCTCCCGTAGTTGAGTATCCATTTGCTTACGAGCCTTATCAACCGCTTCTTCAATTCGTGCAGGATGAATCCGACCATCTTGAATTAGTTTTTCAAGCGCGATCTTAGCAATCTCACGTCGTACCGGATCAAAGCCACTCAATACAACAGCTTCTGGCGTGTCATCAATAATCAAATCAATTCCTGTTAACGTCTCTAAAGTTCTAATATTTCGCCCTTCACGACCAATTATTCTTCCCTTCATATCATCATTAGGAAGATTAACAACTGAAACAGTCGTCTCTGAGACAACATCAGCAGCACTACGCTGAATTGCTTCAACAATTAATTTCTTTGCATTACGTTCTGCAGAAAGTTCCGCTTCTTGTTCACTGTCGCGAATCATTACTGCTCGTTCAGTTTTTAACTGTTCTTTTACTTCAGATAATAATAACTGTTTAGCATCTTCTTGTGACATTTGAGCAACTTTTTCAACTTCTTGTTTACGTTGTTCAATCAAGGCATTAGCTTGTTCCTTTGATTGATGAAGCTGCTCTTTTTCTTGATCTAATTTACGTTCACGAACGCCAACGGCATTCTCCCTTTTTTCTAGAGCGCTATCCTTATGATCTAAAGAAGCCTCTCGTTGGAGTAATCGATCTTCCTGTCGCTGAACCTCACTCCGCCGCTGTTTTAGCTCATCTTCCACTCTCTCGCGGTATTGATGGCTCTCTTCTTTCGCTTCTAAAATAGCTTCTTTTTTCGCCGTTTTTGCTTCTTGTTTTGCTTTAGAAATAATACCTTTAGCATCATTATGTGCTTCTGCAACTTGTTTTTCATATGAAACCTTACGAATTACATAGCCGACAATAATTCCGACAACCATAGCAAGCGCGGCGAACATTAAAATTTTCACTATTTCACCTCCGCTTCAACTATTATGTTGTTGGTATGAATAAATTAATTTCACCGTGTAACGTCAAAAAAACATCACACAAGTTAAATTTTAATCTTGCCACACTAAGGTGTCAACTATTGAATTTATCAATTGCTTAAACAGCCATCATAAAAAGGGAAATCCCTAATATTCAGCTATTAATGCTAAAAAATTAGGGAATTTCGGTTTCAAATATTATTATTTATTCTTTACTTGCTTCTTCAATTGTTTCTTGTTTATTTTCACCGGTCTTACAACTGGCTTTATCGTCAGTAGTTTTTTTAGTTGACTTTTCATTTAACGGTTCCATCCCATTTGCAACACGAACTTTATCCATTAATTCACTCATGCTATCTGGGTGTTCCTTAAGCCACTTTTTAGCATTTTCACGACCTTGTCCAATACGTTCGTTACCATATGAGTACCAGGCACCGCTCTTGTCAACAAGATCGTTTTCAACTGCCATGTCTAGTAATTCACCAGTCTTAGATATTCCTTCACCATACATAATATCAATTTCACAACGTTTGAATGGTGGAGCAACCTTATTTTTAACAATCTTTACTTTAGCTTTATTTCCAATAACATCCGTACCATTCTTAATTTGTTCTGCACGACGAATTTCCATACGAATAGTTGAGTAAAATTTAAGTGCACGTCCACCAGTTGTTGTTTCAGGGTTACCAAACATTACTCCAACCTTTTCACGAATTTGGTTAATAAAGATAGCAATTGTCTTTGTCTTATTAATTTCACCAGAAAGTTTCCGAAGAGCCTGAGACATCAAACGAGCTTGTAATCCAACATGGGTATCACCCATATCACCATCAATTTCAGCACGAGGAACTAATGCTGCAACTGAATCAACAATTACTAAGTCAACTGCCCCACTTGAAATCAATGCATCAGCAATTTCTAATCCTTCTTCACCACTATCAGGCTGTGAAAGCAATAGGTCATTAATATTAACACCTAAGGCTTCTGCATATTGAGGATCAAGAGCATTTTCAGCATCAATATAGGCTGCTGTCCCGCCTTGACGTTGTACTTCTGCTACTGCATGTAATGCTACAGTAGTCTTACCAGAACTTTCAGGGCCATAAATTTCAACTATCCGACCACGAGGATATCCACCAATTCCAAGTGCCTTGTCAATAGCAAGGGAACCACTAGAAACCGAAGCAACCTTCATATCAGTGGCGTCACCCATTCGCATAATAGAACCCTTACCGAAGTTCTTTTCGATCTTTCTGATAGCAACATCTAATGCTGCTTTTCGTTGGTCAGCCAAATCAAATTCCTCCTTTTTTACGGTTTATCCGATAACTAATAATAACAGTTTTAGACAAAAAAACAAGAAAAAAGTGAACAAAAGTTCGTTTATTTTTTTAGTTCACGGTAAATTAATTGAAGTCCATATTGAACACTCAATGTCCGAATTGCCCGTCTTCCAATATAGGATGCAAGATGTAATTGCACGGTTTTAGTCGGGCACCCCTTTATTGCTAGTCCAATCCAGACCGTTCCTGCTGGTTGTCCTTCTAACATGTCTGGACCCGCTACACCAGTAAAACCAATCCCAATTTCAACATTTAATTTTCGTCGACACCCTTCCGCCATTGCCGCAGCAGTTTCAGAACTTACAACTCCGTACTGGTCAATCATGTTGTGGGGAATTTCTAATAACTTTTCCTTTGCACTAATAGCATATGTAACAAAACCACCATTAAAAACAGTTGAGGCTCCTGGTATGGAACAAATAGTACTTTGGAACATTCCCCCTGTTAAACTTTCTGCTGCAGTCAATTTCCAACCATGATTTTTTAATTGATCAACGACAACTTTGGCAAGTGTGAGGTCGTCTCCTACTCCAAAGAAAAATGGTTCTTCAACTGCAAGAATTGCTTTTTGCGCCTGATCAATTTTTTCTTCAGCTTCAGCCACTGGTAAGTCACGCACGGTGAGTCGAACCTGGATTGCCGTTGGTTGAACATAGGAAGTAATACTGATCCCCGCTATATCGTTAGTAACTTCTTCAATTTCATCCATTAATTGTGACTCCGGCCGTCCTAAAAAGTTTAGTGTCCGACTAGTAATTTTCTTTCCCGTTTGGAAATATTGCTGGAGTTTAGGAATCAGACTCTTCTCAACCATTGCTTTAAATTCGGCGGGTGGTCCCGGTAAAACAACCACGACTTTACCCTTAGTTTCATACCAACATCCTAGGGCAAGCCCGACTGGATTAATAAGTGGTTCTCCTCCCTGCGGATACTGGGCTTGACGAATATTCTCTGCTTCCATTTTTATTTGCCGCTGTTCAAATGTTTTTTGAATCCATTTCCAGTGTTCTTCGTCAGTCTGCAACTCTTTCCCTAAGATTTTGGCAACTGTAGGCATCGTAATATCATCTGTAGTTGGCCCGAGTCCCCCGCAAACAAAAACTAATTGAGCACGAGTCAACGCGTGATCAATAACATGCTCTAACCTCTGCGATTGATCGTCAACAGTTGTTTGATAAGTAGCCGGTAAGTCAAGTTGGGTTAGCCTTTTAGCTAAGTACATGGCATTAGTATTAACTATTTGCCCAAGGACTATTTCAGTTCCTACTGAGATAATTTCTGCATCCATAAAACTTCATCCCCTATTAATATATATACGTAAAGTATAGTCATTTTCACTAAAATCTTAAAACTATGAATATAAAAAATGTGAGGGTGAAAAAAAACTTTTGTTTTTTCTCACCCTCATATCCTATTTAAATCCATCCGAAAAGACGTCGCGTCCTTGAATGAAGTAATCCACTCCAGAATAAATAGTAAAGAACAAGCAAATATATAACATAATTTGGCCAAACGGAATATTCCAAATAGCAAAAATAACATTATTTAAGAGTAAGAAGATAATTGCAATAAACTGCGTAGTTGTCTTAATCTTCCCCGGCATTTTAGCGGCTAATACTACCCCATCTTGTTCTACTAACAATAAGCGTAAGCCCGTAACAGATAATTCTCGCCAAATAATGATTGAAGTTACCCATGATGGAACAACACCATTTCCAGTTAAAACGATAAATGCAGTCATGACAAGCAACTTATCAGCAAGCGGATCAGTAAACTTCCCAAAATTAGTTACTAGATGCTGTCGCCGCGCAATTTGTCCATCAAGATTATCAGTAATTGTTGCGGCAATAAATAAAATAGCAGCAATAAGCTGAGCCATCGGGATAGTTGCTCCCCAAAAACTTACAGCTCCCCAGCTTTGTAATGGCAGAACCATTAATAATAAGAAAAAGGGAATAATAATTAAACGTATAACAGTTAGTTTATTTGGTAAATTCAATGTTCTAACTCCTTTAGTCCTCTTAATTAACGAGTTGGTTGATTACTTGGCTGACTAGCATTTGCCTGAGGACGACTGTTATTATTAGCAGCAGACGGTTGAGTAGCATTATTAGGACGTGCCGAGGATGACGAAGCTTGGCTTGAACTATTTGACGGCTGACTTGCTGAACTGCTGCTTGTTTGGGTACGCCCAAAGTTAATCGTTACATTCCGCGTGTTTTGATAACGGCCATTATTAGTAAAGTCGATTTCTTGATTACCGAGTTTTAATTTTGTTGCTCGAGCGTTGCCAACCGTAATTACTAATGAAGTTGTGTCACGACTTATTTTTATATTGGTTTTTTCATTATTGTTCAATGTTTTATTTAATAAGTCATTATTATTTGCTCTTACTTGCATCCAAGAACGATCACTTGGTTCAATTTGTAGCGTTGTGTCTTTAGTAAGTTGACCTGCTGTATAAGTAACGCTTGTATCATTCCGATTAGGTGCTTCTTGAAGCTTAATTGCCGTTGATTTACTTTCCTTTGTACTTGCCTTTTTAGCAGAAGTAGAGGCCTTCTTACGACTCTCTCCAGAAACGGATACCGAACTATTATCAATTCGTGTAGAAGAATCGCGATGATTGCGAGCAATGGCCGTAATCCAAATAGCTGCCAACACTAAAATAATCACGCAAGCAATAATAATCGTTGGCATGTAGTTACGCACCTTGTCTACACTCCCACTAACAGTTTTTCGTTGATTTGCACGAGTTTCAACTGCTTGAGCCAAGTGATCGGAATACTCTTCCGTTTTAGTCTGTGGCAATTGATCATCATATTTTTGCAATAATTCATTACCATCTAAGCCCACCGTATTGGCATATTGCTTAATGAACGCACGAACATAAAAGTCACCAGGAAGTTCGTCAAAATTTTCATCTTCAATCGCGATTAAATACCGCTTTTGAATCTTAGTCATTTGTTGAAGATCATCAAGGGTATAGCCCTTTTCTTCCCGTGCTTTTCGTAAAATTTTACCGATTTCAAGTCGTTTTTGATCGTTCTCGTTCTCACTCATTATTCTATCTCCATTTTCATTTATCTTTACTCTTGGATATTATATCATGCTCAATTATATATTAGCTTATCGGAATAAATCTATAGGAAAAGTTTAGTTTATTGATGTTGCGGAACAACTTGGTATACTGAAATACCTTGAGGAGTAATAAACTCTTTTGCAACTTGATAAAGATCATCAATCGTAATAGTTTCCAAGGTCGCTATCTCATCCATCAAGCTAGCACCAGCAAAGAGCTCCCCAGCATAACGATTAGCAATTGCTTCTGGCGAATCTAATAAACCAATTAATCGCCCTAGTTCTGCTTTTTTAATTCCCTCAAACCTTGTCCGCGCCGCTTCAATTTGTTGGTCAGCACTTTCAAGAATATCAATGATTTCATCTGCAAAGCGTTCCATCTGATCAGTATCAGAGCTAAAGTACGCAAAGTGAAAGCCCCGTTGCATTTCGAAGTTGTAGCTAAACGTGTCATCTAATGTTTCATTATTATACAAACGTAAATAATTATCTGAAGTGTCATCAAACAAAACATCTAACAAAAGATCAATTGCTAATTTGTAGTGAAGCCGTTCTTTACCATCATCAAATTGCTTGGTCCCTCGTAACCCTACCATCACTTTGGGACGAACAATATCCATCGTTAATGAACGAAATGGAATTACATCATGAGCAGTTGAATCGTTCAAGCTAAATAACCGTTGTGGTGTCTCTGCAGGAGCGAAAATCTTTTGTTCTTGATTTTGCTTG
Organism: Limosilactobacillus secundus; assembly: GCF_020784695.1. NCBI lineage: Bacteria > Bacillati > Bacillota > Bacilli > Lactobacillales > Lactobacillaceae > Limosilactobacillus > Limosilactobacillus secundus. Next base: position 55,969 of record NZ_JAJGUA010000029.1, on the reverse strand, counting down.
ATCCACACCATTGTTTCTTCTGGATCTAAGCGTCCTACAAGAAAAAGGTTCATATTGGTCGGTTGATAAAAAGTCCGGTAACTATCCATCAAAATTTCTGGTGTAATATGACTGATTGATTCAACAGTTCCTGCGATATCAATCCGCATTGGATCTTTGGGATACAAGTTGCCTAAAATACCTAGGTAAAGCCGCCAACTTGGATCATCTTCATACATTTGAATCTCTTGGCCAATAATCCCCTGCTCTTTCTTCACAGTTTCTGCAGTAAAGTATGGCTCTTGAACAAAATCCAATAGAACATCTAAATTCTCATGGAGGTTACTAGTCGTCGAAAAAAGATAGCTTGTTTGGGTAAAACTAGTAAAGGCATTTGAATCAGCTCCTAGTTTACCAAACAAGTCAAAGGCATCATGATCTTTTTTCTCAAACATTTTATGCTCAAGAAAGTGGGCAACCCCATCCGGAATAGTAATAGCCTCCTTTTGATGGTACGGGATAAAATGATTATCAATGGAGCCAAAATCAGCTGTTAAAATAGCATATGTCTTATGGTAGTCTTCCATTGGTAAGAGCTGGACTTTCAAACCATTTGATAATTGTTCACGGTAAATGGACTGGTTAAATTTTTGATAAACTTCTCTATCCATATAATTATTTCTCACCACTTAATAAATAAACTGCCTGAAGTTTCATTTGTTTAGCAACACGCATGACGTCAGCTACGGTTACTTTTTTTATTTCGGTAATAAAGTTCTTATCTGATTCATTAACTAATTTGGTAACTAATTGTTGTTCTAAAACATTACTTGCCAAATCATGACCTGCCCGGTATTGGTTAATCAAACTATCTTGAACTTCACTTAGCGTCTCAATATTAAAATCACCATTTTGTAAGGCAGTCAATTGTTCCTGGATCATATTTTGAACTTTTTCTTGGTCACTCGCTTGAATTCCCGTTTGAACACTTATAATCCCATTGAATGGAAGAAACCGACTAGAAGCATAATAAGCTAAACTAGCTTTTTCACGGACATTCGTAAAAAGTTTTGAATATGGCGTGCCACCAAAAAGCCCATTGAAAACTAAACCAGCATAGTAATCTGCGTCATGATAATAGACAGGTAAAGAATATGCCAAATTTAACTTTGCCTGATTTACTTGTTGGTGTTCTGTTTTTCTTTGAACTTGGTCATACAATGCTTGATGATATAAAGGTGAATTATTAACAATATCGCGATCCTTAAAAGGCAACTTAGCAATAACTTGCTGAGCACGCATCGAATCGATGTCACCTAACACAAAAATATCAATTTTATCTTCATTAATCATTGAATGATACGTTGAAACTAAACTTTTAGCATTTAGGTTCTCAAGATCGGCAATTTGCCCAAAACTAGGAACCTTCATTACAGAATCATTTTGGTAGTACAAGTCCATAAGACGTTGATTAGCCAAAAATTGTTTGTCGTCATAAAGCGACTTTATCGCACTTTTTAAATTATTAGATTGAATCCTAAAAGTAGGACCATCAAATTCTCCATCATCGATTAGAGGATGGAAAATGATCTCATTTATTAAGCCACTAATCTTTTCAAATAAATCTTCACCAACAAAGTGATCATTAACAAAACTTGCTCGTAATCGAACCGTATGCAATGTCCCCAGCCGGTTAACATATAAATTAACATAAGCACCATATAAAGATGCCAATTGACGAGCCAAAGCCGTCTGTGTTGGATAGCGATGCGTGCTGGTCTCTAATAGGTTTGCCAATAAATTTCGTGCAGTAGCATTTGTTGGTGTTTGCGGAGTCGCAAAATCTATTAAGACGTGATTCATCTTAAATTGTTTTGTGGGTATAATGTGCAAGTCCACGCCACGAGCAAGATTAAAATCCACGTTCTCTTTCTCCCTTCAATATAAAATGCAGCAAGAGGGGTTCCACTAGCTGCAACCTAGTTACATTCGAATTATCGTACTGAATAATGATACGTTAAATAAGACTAAATTACAAACCGATTACGTAAATTCATCCTATTTTTATTAATCTGTTTGTAGGAAATAATAAAGGGCAGAGACTATTTTCCAAGTCCCTGCTCTTCTTATTTAGTGTTATCTGGTCCCAAGTAGTTACTATCTTGACCGAACCATTTTTCATTAAGCTTCCGTAATTCACCGTTTTTCTGCAGATTACCTAACCCTTGATTAATTTTCTTCTTTAAGGTCTTGTCACCTTTTCGCATTCCCACCGCAAAATGTTCCATTGGCAACTCTTTACTAAGATATGTACGATATGAATTGCTATTTGGTTGGTGCTTGATATAGTAATTAGCATAAACCTCATCCATTAAAATCCCTTGAATTCGATTTGCATTTAAATCAATGAATGCATTAGGAAACGTATCATAAAGTACTGGTGTATGATTCTTTATTTTATCTTTTAACAATTTTGGCTTCTCATCCAAAACGGTAACTCCGGTAGAACCATTCTGTACCCCGAGTGTTTTGCCCGTCATTCCGTTCAAATTTTTAATGTTACTCTTCTTTTTAGTTACTAATACCTGCCGATTTTCTAAATAGTAACGACTAAAGGCAACTTTTTTGGCGCGGCTAGGATTAACAGAATAACCATTCCATAGCAAGTCAATCGTACCGTTTTTTAGCTCAGTCTCTTTCATTGACCAATCAATTGGCTGAAAATCAACCTTTATCCCATACTGCTTAAAAACAGCGCGTGCAAGATCAACATCATAACCAACTAGCTTCCCATTCTTTTGACGAAAACCCATTGGCACAAAGCTATCATCAAGACCAACAATCACTCTTTTTCGGCGCTCGATCCGGTTCCATGTATCTTGCGTATCAGCACGCTTTGTTACACTTTCACAGCCACTAAGAAGGAGAACAGGTACTACTAACAAAATAAGTAACCAAATTGCTTTCGCTTTTTTCATCAGTATTTCTCCTCTCACTATTTATTCTGACGTTGATCAAGTGGTTGTACTCGTAAAATATCATCAGCAATATCCTCGGCAAACTCTAAATCGTGAGTAACAATTAATTGAGTCATTCCGTCCTTCTTTAATCCCAAAATAATATTAGCCACATCTTTTCGGAGGTTTGGATCAAGCGCTGATGTCGGTTCATCATAACACAAAATTTTAGGCTTCATTGCTAATGCACGGGCAATTGCAACCCGTTGCTTTTGGCCACCTGAAAGTTGGTAGGGGTACAATTTCCCTTTTGTATTAAGCCCTAATTCTTCAAGCAGTTTTTGCGCATCAGCAATGGCTTCTTGTTTATCCTTTTTCAATACCATCATCGGCGCTAACGTGATATTTTCCATTACTGAAAGATTTGGGAAAAGCTTAAAGTCTTGAAAAACCACACCAATTACCCGGTCAACTGCATCTGTTCCCTGAGGGTCAAATCGATGACCGTTAATGAAAAACTCACCACTATCGGGAGTTTCCAGTCCAGTAATACAACGAAGTAAGGTCGTTTTCCCAGCACCTGATGGACCAACAATACAAAGAATCTCACCATCTTTAACAGTTAAATTAACCCCATCTAAAATTTGCCGATCGCCAAAACTCTTTTTTAAATCTCGAACTTCTAACATTCAGATTCCCTCCTTTACTTGAAGTATGCATAACATTTTTCAACTTGCCGTAGAATTAATGTACAAATTCCTACAAGGATCAAGTAGATTAATCCGACTAACATCAATGGGACAAGCGTGACATCCCGTGAAGTTGCAACGTTTCCTGCTCGAAGTAAATCGCCGAGACCAATTACGTAAACTAACGATGAATCTTTTACTAAGTTAATAACTTCATTTCCAATTGATGGAATAACGATTTTTATTACCTGAGGAATGATGATTTTACGAAGGGTTTGCCAGTAGCTTAGTCGTAAAACACGAGCTGCTTCAAACTGACCTTGATCAACAGATTGAAAACCACCACGGAAAATTTCAGCAAAATAAGCTGCATAGTTCAAAATAAAAGCAACTAGGGCGGCATCGTAACGTTCAAAAACAATGCCAATAATTGGTAATCCATAGAATACAAAGATTAGTTGAAGCAGTAAAGGCGTTCCCCGCATTAACCAAACATAAATTTCTAATATCCACTTCAAAGGCTTAATTTTAGAAGTAAGCCCTAAGCTAACCAAAATCCCTAATGGCAAAGATCCAACTAATGTCCAGAAGAAAATTTGTAATGTAAGAGCAGCCCCTTGAAATAATGAAGGTAGAATTTCACTTATATATTGCATTGACATTTACTATTGCCTCCTTAAATTATTGAGTAATAGAAATAACAGGAAAAGAAAAATCCTCTAGGAGATACCTCCTAGAGGACGAGTACATCGTGGTTCCACCTCATGTTTACAAATATTTCACAATATTTGCCTTAATAAGTCTATTTTAATGAAACAAAAAAACACCCTCGAGCCTAAACTGGCTACGAGGGCGTTTCCGCGGTTCCACCTCATCTTGCTATTTTCTCACGAATAATAGCCTTAGTGAGTTCATTAAAATAAACTCCGCGCTGTAACGGGCTTCCCCGGGTCTTCCTACTATGGCTTTCAGAAGGCCAACTCACAGATGTGATTCAAACCAAAGCATCGATCCCTTCCCATCATTAAGGACTCTCTTTGCAATGCTTAAAGCTCTACTAGTCTGTTCCCTGTCATTTATGATATTGTAAATATCCTATACTGGAATATCTATTGTGTCAAGCACTAATTTTAAATTTGATCATCGTTTAATGCCCAGCGATATATTGCGCGAATTGGCCAGAAGAGGACAACAAAATAAATTAAATTTAATGCTAACGTTGGAGCAAGCGTATAAATAAGATAGTCGCCAAAACCAACATTAGTAATATTTACTAAATAATATGCCCAATAATTAAAGGTCTCAAAAATGACAATATCAACAAAGAAAATCATAATCATCGAAAGAAATGATGAACTAAAATAACGAGATAAAATTTTAGTTATTTCTACCACTAATGGATACAAGAAAATATATAATCCTAAAATTCCTGAAAAGTATAAATCATAAACTGCACCGGCAGCAATTGCAAATGGAATTAATGGAATCTCAATATCATCTTGAAAGAAATATGATAAAACTAACCATAGTAAGACAAGTTCACTTACCATTGAATAGGGATAACTGAAAAATAATGGTGCCCACACATGGCTTAAGGCTCCGTCCAAAAACAGACATACAAATAAACCAATTGGGAATATATATTTTAAGCGTGATAAACGATACATAATTTATCACTCCTGTGAAACTGCTTCAGCAACTGTAACAATATTAATATCATTAAAGTCCGTTGCTGGAGTAATATAGATTTTCTGGGCTAAGCCATAATCATCTTTACCGACACGTGACACGCGACCAACGTAAAGTCCCTTTGGTGTCACACCACCCATTCCACTGGTTACTACTCGGGTACCCTTTTTTATTTTAGCTTTAGAAGTTACTTGTCCCATTTCAAGCTCGTTATTTCTTGCATTATATCCGGTGATAATCCCATTAACCACCTTCCCACTTTGCCCATTAAGGGTAATTGCAAAACGGTTTGATGATTCACTAGTATCACTCAATAATTCAACTTTACTATTAGTTTTATTCACTTCTGTAATCCGACCAATTAACCCACTACCACTCATAACGGGCATATTCTTCTTAATGCCACTAGATTGACCTTTATTAATTACAAGTTGTTGTTGCCATGAAGATGGTGTGCGCATTAACACAGCCGCTGTAACTGTATTATAGTCGGTCATTGAATTATTAAGTTTTAACTGCTGTTTTAATTGTTTATTTTCATGAGCTAAGGTCTGATCACGGACTTTAGTTTGTGCTAATTCAGTTACTTGCTGTTTAAGTTCACGGTTTTCAGAATAAGTATTCATCAACCCATTTATTGAACTCACACTTGTCTGTGCCCAATTTACAGGGAGAGCAACTGCACTATCAACAAAGCCAACAATATCATTTCCAAATTGTTGGATAATCGGTGGTGTATTTCGTCTATTCCGTAAAGAAACAGAACCTGCCATTAGTCCAAAACAGACAACTAGAATTATCACAGCAATAACTAATCGGCGATTGGAAAAAAATTTCTGCATTATGACCCTCCAATGCATACACAAGGTAATTAAGACGGGGCCTGCCAAACAATCCTGCTTGGCAACCAGCCCCGTCAATCATTAGTTAGTACTAATGATGATTCATCGCTGACGTCACTGTCAGAGAATCATTTTACTTTTTCTTCATTACATCAATACTCTTTAATGACTCGCCGGTACCAATAGCAACACAGTCAAGGGGATCATTAGCAATAAATACTGGCACTTTGGTTGCATCTGCAATAACATCTGGTAAATGCTTTAATAGTGCGCCGCCACCAGTTAATACAATCCCGTGATCAATAACATCAGCAGCAATTTCTGGGGAAGTTTCTTCAAGTGTTCCTTTAATTGCCGTAATAATACTGTCAACAACATCTTGGAGGGCCGTTGAAACATCTTTTGCCGATACTTGCATTGTCTTTGGTAATCCAGTTACAAGATCACGACCGCGAACTTGTGTTGTTCCCATTTCTTCAGCAGCTTCAACAGACGCAGACCCAATATCCCACTTAAGCTTTTCAGCTGTTCGTTCACCAATTAATAAATTCATATGTTGACGAACATATTGAACAATTGCATCATTCATCTTATCTCCTGCCATTCGAATGGACCGGCTTGAGACAATACCACCTAACGAAATGGTAGCAACATCAGTAGTACCACCACCAATATCAACAACCATACTACCAGTTGGATCCATAACCGGCAATCCAGCTCCAATGGCTGCTGCAAATGGTTCTTCAATAACATAAGCATCACGAGCACCTGCAACTCGAGTAGCATCAATCACTGCCCGTTTTTCAACTTCCGTGATCCCACTAGGAACACATACCATAACATATGGCTTACCATTATTTCCTAGTGCTTTATCAATGTAATACTTCATCATTGCAACTGTTGTGTCGTAATCAGCAATAACACCGTCTTTCATTGGACGGATAGCCACAATGCTTTCTGGCGTTCGTCCGATCATATCACGGGCATCACTACCAACAGCGATTACTTCGTTAGTCTTAGAATTACGAGCAACAACTGATGGTTCTCTTAATACAATACCCTTACCTTCAAGGTAGACAATTGTATTAGCAGTTCCAAGGTCAATGCCAAGATTTTTTGTTCCAATACCTAGCAATCTGCTTCTTCCCTTCGTCTTAAAATCAAATTAATATCGTGCATATTATACCATAGCCACTCGGTACATACGAACATTAATATACATTAATACGAACAAAGAAAGCGTAATTATTGCAATAAATTAAAAGTTTCTTTACTTTTTAAGCTCATTAACGAGACTAGCTTCACGCCAACTATGGTATGTATCACGACCAACAATCATAAAGTCAACTAAATGAAGTCCAATAATCTCGCATCCTCGTTCTAAGCGGCGAGTAAAAGATTCATCTTGCTTAGAAGGATGGATATCTCCCGTCGGATGATTGTGGATCATAATAATTCCTTGAGCTGAACACCGGAGCGCATATTGAAAAATCTTATCAGGATAAAGAATACATTCACATCCACCGCCTACAAATAAAATTTTCCAATCAATTATCTCATTATGGATATCTGTACAGGCAATACAAACACTTTCTTGCTCCTCACTTTGAAAATGATCAACCATCTTACGGCCTAATTCGATACTCGAATAAGCATGGCCAATGATTTCTTCGTGACTTTTAGTTACTATCTTCCCTAATTCAATTGCAGCAAAAAAGTTAAACATTTCTGGCGCCCATTCATTTATCTCATTTTTTTCAATACGTGAAAGCCGTTTAATTGCTAGGGGATTAGGACACTTACGTAAGAAACGTTGACATAATTTCTGCTTCTTTGTTCCCAATTTATCAGGAATAGCCGTCCAGACTAATTTTGTATATTCGTTAATCACTTCATTTTCCATAAATAAATAATTCTCCTTTTTACACTCTATATATTTAAATACGGAAAATTTGTACTTTTACACTTTTTAATTTAAAAAGAATTTACGAACATCTGAAACAAAATAAAGAGAACCAGTAATAATCATTACATCGTCCGCACTCATTTGACTTGCCACCTGTCCGATCCCCAAGCGCCAGTCGTTAATAATCTGGATGGGATATTTAGTTGGAATATCAGCAACTGCTTTTGCCAAGTCTGCACTTGGCCTTTTAGGACCGGGGCCAGTAAAGTGAGTAACAGTTAAGTGAATATTTCCCAAGCTTGCTAATTCACCAAGCATTAATTCATATTGTTTATCAGCCAGAATCGCTACTAAGAGATAAACTTCCCGCTCGGCAAAATCATTCTTAATAGTATGGACTAGGGCCTGAATACCAGGGAGATTATGAGCGCCGTCTAATAAGATGAGGGGCGTAGTATTTATTTCTTCTAACCGGCCCGGCCAAGCAGCATTTTCTAATCCTGCTATCAAAGCACGGCGATCAATTGCCAGTCCACACTTTCCCATAAAAAGCTCAAGAGCCATCAAAGCAACTGCTGCGTTTTCTATCTGATAATCGCCTGGCAAGCCAAGAATTATTTCTATTTTTTGCAGTTTTTTTCCTTGATACCGAATTTTCGCGTGGAATTGATGACCATTAAGCTTGTGAACAGTAAAATCTTTTTCTAATTCAAAAACCGAGGAAGTTTTCTCCTTTGCATCTGCAAGAATAGTTTTGCGCGCTTCAGTTGGAAGGGCACCTAAAACAACGGGGACGCCTTTTTTGATTATTCCCGCTTTTTGAGCTGCAATCTTAGCCAAAGTATCACCTAAATACTTCATATGATCCCAGCCAACTGTCGTGATCACGCTAACAACTGGCGTAATTACATTGGTAGAATCGTATAGCCCCCCAATTCCTACTTCAAGCAATACAACATTAGGCTTCTTTTCAGCCATATAGCAAAACATTAATGCTGTATCAATTTCAAATTCAGTTGGTCCACCTGTTTCCAATGTATCATCAAGTTTTTTGACAACTGGAGCGATTTTTTGAACTAATCTTAAAAGATCATCATCGCTAATTGGGATTCCATTGTACTCAATCCGTTCATTAAACCGCGTAATAAAAGGCGATGTAAAACTTCCAACGTTGAGACCACTTTCTAGTAAAGCAGACCGCATCATTGCAACAGTTGATCCTTTACCATTAGTTCCTGTAACGTGAATGTATTTAAGTCCTTCTTGCGGGTTTCCTAATTCTGCCAAAAATAGTTTCATCCGTGTGAGTGTTGGAATTTTCTTGAATTGCGTTCGTCCATGAATAAAAGATAATGCTTCATCATAAGTTTTAATCATTTATTTCATCCTTTATTTATTATAGCCATACCTTTTTAGCGTATAAGTATAAAAACGAGGCTGTTGAAAAAACAAAAGTTTTTTCTCAGCCTCATTCGTTTTCTAGTGATATAAATCAAAGCGACCTTTAGCAAATAGCTCTTTCAAACCACCCGTTTCTAACAAGGAACGGTCAGCAATAATTTTCTTCATTGCTGAAGCAGGATATCCACGTAATTCGTGTCCCATGGCTTCACCAAATGCCCGCGTATTACCAACGGAAGCAACTGTTCCTAATGACTTGTAAGTAAATGGCTTAGCTTCATGCTTGCCAGTCTTAATGCGGCTAACAATGTCTTCAGCCGTGTAATCAGCCATTGCTAGGGCAATTTGTGCAGTGGTTGGGTATGGGCGTTTACCATCCGGTGGCATTACAGCCGCAACATCCCCAATGATGTAAATATCATCGTGCTTAGGGTCTGTTAAGTGGTCAGTAACGATTACCCGGCCACGCTTAGCATCAAAACCGCATTCTTCCATCAATGGATTACCGCTTACTCCAGTTGTCCAGATGATTGTACCAGCATTAAGGGACTCTTCATCATCATCTCCATGTTTATAGATGACTTTGCCAGGTTCAATCTTGCTAATTCGTGAACCATCAAGTAATTGTACGTTAAGGCTCTTAACAAGGTTCACCCCATATTCAGCAAGTTTTTCACTAAACATTGGAAGTAATCTTGTTGAAGCTTCAATCAGCGTAATTTTAATTTCATCTGGTGAAACTCCAGCAATTTTTGCATAACTTGCTCGAGCGTCAACAAGCGCCCCTGCTAACTCAATTCCAGTAAATCCACCACCACAAATAACAATTTGAAGATCATCAGGATTGTGAGTGGTACGATAATCTTTCATTTTGGCAATGATGTGGTCATAAATCGCTAAAGCTTCTTTAACATTAGTCATTGGTAATGCATTTTCTTCAGCACCAGGAATTCCAAAAGTTTCTGAAACAAAACCAAGCCCTAATACACAATAATCATAGTGCAGCAGTTCTTCATGACCAGCAAGCTTAACCGTCTTTTTATCAGGATCGATCTTTACAACTTCATCTTGGATAAAGGTAGTAATTTGTGGATTAATAACATCACTAATTGGATAAGTGATCCTGGAAGCAGTTTGCGTTCCCGCAGCAGCTTCGTGTAAATCAGTAGCTTCATAATGATAATTATTACGATCGACTAGTGTAATATGAACATTATTTTTTAGCTTTTTTTGTAATAATACGACCGTCTTTAAGCCAGCATAACCAGCTCCAAGTACAACAACTTCTTTCATTACTATTCATCCCTTCATCAATAGTCCTATTTATTATAACATTTCTAAACTAGCTAGATACCCTCATCTGCCATTTTTAACGCCCGGTAATGTTCATTTGTTTTTTGTAATTCTTCAGGGCTGCCTTGCATTGAAATTTTACCATCCTCGATAAAAACAACTTGATCCATCATTTCTATACCTTGTAAATGGTGAGTAATCCAAATCAAAGTTTTGCCTTGTAACTGCTTCATAAAAGTCTCAATTATCTTTTCTTCTGTTACCGGGTCTAAGCCTACAGTTGGTTCATCTAAAAGGATAATGGGCGCATCTTTGAGCAAAATCCGAGCAAGGGACAATCGGTGACGCTCTCCGCCAGAAAACCGTAACCCTGCCTCATCAACCATCGTATGAAGCCCTTTTGGCAGTCGTCTAATCATAGGAGCCAATCCAACTCGTTCAAGGACATCCCATACCTGATCCTCTGTCGCATCTTCGTTCCCCAAACGGATATTATTTAAAATTGTGGTATGAAATAAATATGGTGATTGGTGAACGATCCCGATATAATTCGAAATCTCATCACCAAATTCGTCTGTTGGCACATTATTAAGAGTAACAGTACCTGACGTAGGCTTCCGATCTCCACGAATTAAACTAGCTAACGTACTCTTTCCAGCCCCACTGCGACCAAGAATGGCAAGTTTTTCGCCGGGATCAACATTAAGATTAATTCCCCGCAAGATCATCTTCTCTGTCTTAGGATAGCGATAATAAACATCCGTAATTTTAAGATAATAAGGAGCGGCAATATCAATATTAGCTTTAGAAGGAGCTGGCGGTTGTGGCAATTCATTCAACCGCTTTAATGAATCTGTATATACATTGGTTTCTTGAGCAGCTGCTGGTAAACTAGACAACACTTCATCAAGGGGAAAGACACAAAGTACAAAAGCCGCAATCCAATTTGCACTGCCTCCCCAATGTCCGCCGAAACGTGCTGCTCCCCATATAATAAGACTAACAACCACCAATAAAATCATTACCTGAAGAATAAAATCACGCCAATGTTCAAAACGTTTCATCGCTTGTTGAGACGCTAATACGTTTTTTTCACTTTTTTCATAGTGTTGCAGATAATCCGCACTTCGCCCTGCAAATACCCAGTCTGTAATTCCCATGATATTATCAGTAAGATCAGCATACAAGGTATTTGTATATTGCTTTTCTAGTTGCTGGCGCGCACCATTAACAAGCACTGACCATACGGGAACCGCAATGATAATCAAGCCAAATAGAACTAACATTAAAAGTCCCATTAATGGAGAAATTATTCCCATTCCAATAACGATAATGGCATAAAGTCCAAATGCAACTAGCATCGGAAAAATCGTTCGTAAATACAAATTTTGAATGTGGGCAACGTCTTCTGAAAGTAACCCAAGAATATCTCCAATCCGATACTTACTATTAAAGAAAACGGCATCCTGCTCTAGTGAATCATAGAGCTTTTTACGAAATGCAGAAGTCATTTTAAGCACCCAATTATGACTAACCAATCGTTCAAAGTAATTAGTCACTGGTCTGAAAATCCCAAAGGCCCGAGTAAGAACGATAGGAACATATACTAACAAGATATTAAAAGGCATCGTCGCGGACTTACTGATTAAGTAGCCGGCGGTGAACATCAATCCACTAGCACAAATAAAGGTAACAATTCCAAGGGTAATTGCTAATGCCAAGGTCCACTTGTAACGCTTCAGGAATGGTTTTACCCACCGATCATGTTTCATTGCTTTAAGTAAAGGAATCTTATTCATGGGTTATCTCCTTCCCCCGTGTTTGATCCATCAATTCTGTAAAGTAACCATGTTCATCAAGGAGCTGCTGATATGTTCCTTGTTCAATTAACTCGCCATTTTTTAATACCAAAATGTAGTCCATCTGCTTCATCCAATGCAAACGGTGGGTAGCAAAAAACACTAATCTATTTTCCATCAACGGAAGCATTCTTTTTTTCAACTCTAGCTCAGTCTCAATATCAAGGTGGGCGGTTGGCTCATCGAAAATCATTACTCGGCGTTCCGGATCAAGAAATGCCCGTGCTAAGGCAATTCGCTGTGCCTGCCCACCACTTAATGCCCGGTGACCACTGCCAATCATCGTCTCTAATCCTTGAGGCAATTCATCAACAAGATTATCTAACCCAACAACATGAATTGCTTCTTTTATTTTATCTTCACTGACATTTGGCGTATAAAAGGCAATATTATTTTTTAACGTATCTGCAAAAATATAGGGAGTCTGTGGAATGTAGAGAATCTGTTTTTGCCAGTCATAAATATCCAAAGTCGTCACTTTTTTTCCCTGAATGGTAATTTGACCGCTTGTTGGAGCTAAAAAGCCACTCAAAAGATTAATCAAAGTTGTCTTTCCGGCTCCACTCATCCCAATAATACCAATTTTCCGATTTCCCTTAACCGTTAAATCAAGATTTGTTAATTCACTGCCATTTTGAGGATACATAAACTCAACATTCTTAAAACTTAACTCATCGTCTCCTGTCCACTGGTGTAATTCAACAGTCGGCCTCTTGGGTAATGGCATCTCAAGAATTCGCCGAACAGCATGAAATGAATTTTTACCATTCAATGTTGCATGATAATCACTTGCAAAGTTCCTAATAGGCAAAAAATACTCAGGTGCCAAGATCAGAATTGCTAGTGCTGGGAATAACAATAAGTGACCATTAATTAACCGTAAACCAAGAAAGACCGCTAAGATTGCAATAGCTAATGTAGTAAAGAAATCAAGAGCAAACGTTGATAACATTGCTACTTTAATCACGTTCATTGTTGATTTTCGAAAACGTTCGCTTGACCGATAAATACTTTGCGAATACTTCTTACTAAGGCCAAAGTACTTCAATGTGTCAATTCCCCGCAAAGAATCAATAAAGTGATTAGACAATATTTGAAAAGCTGCAAACTGCCGATCCGCCTTAGCCTTCGCCGCATAACCTAAAATAATCATGAATAAAACAATCAAAGGATAAACTAACAACATAACAATGCCTGAAATCCAATCAAGCCAAAAACAGACAACCAAAATAATGACTGGAATAATCATCATGCTGATCACCTTGCTATAGATGAGTCGAATATAATTTTCGACTTCTTTAATTCCATCAAGGGCCAGGGTAACCATATTACCGGTTCCCTCCCGCTGAACAATTACTGGTCCAAGCGCAAAGACTTTTTTTAATAATTGCTGACGAAAGTTTTGGGCAGCATTAGCCGAATACTTATCAAGCCAATCATTCCCAATTTCGGTTAGCCCATGACGCAAAAGGTAGCAAACAATAAATCCACCTAAGCCATATATTTGACTTAGAAGAGAATGCCCCTGCCATAAGCCTGTTAGTAAAGCAGCCAAACTTAATCCCTGACCAAGGATAAGAAAAGCTTGCAGGACATAAAGCCCCACAAGCTTAATCATGATATGTCTGCTCCCCTCGATTTTGAAGAGTAGTCGATCAATCATAAATTTTTATTTAACCTCCGGAATAGCTGGCATTGCAATCCGTTTACGGAAAATCCAGTAAGCCCAGATTGTATATGCCAAAACAAATGGTAAAAGACAGCAAGTAGCAATTGTCATCACTGTCAACGTATATTCTGTTGAGGAAGCATTTTGAATAAGAATACTGTACTTCGGACTAATGCTACTAATTAGTACCCGTGGGAAGAGACCGATAAAGATCAGTACAACTAATGATACTAAGGTTAACCCACTTGAAATAAAGGCAATTAGTTCATGACCAGCAAAGGTTTCTGCTTGAGCTAAGACCGAGAAACCAACAATCAATATAAGCATGATGATTGTGCCAACGGGGTGAACAGCCATAAAGTCAGTCATAAAGATTAATAATAATGCAAAGACAACTTCGCCAGCATAAAGAATCCAGTACAAAAATTCAGCATAGTTCCGGGCGCGTTCTTGAACCGGACCAGTCGTCTTTAAGGCAATATAATTAATTCCATGTAAGTAGGTTAATAGCAATAAGGCAATCCCACCAACAACTGAAATCCAGTTGAAATAATCAAAGAATCCTGCGTGAAAATTGCCATTAGCATCAATCGGCATTCCATGAATCATGCTAACAAACATAATACCGAGGAAAAATGGAACAATCGCACTACCAATTGCTAATGCCCAATCCCAAATCCGCTTTTGTGGCATTGGACTATTTTTGCGGAATTCAAAAGAAACACCACGAACAATTAAGCCAGCTAGGATAATCATTAAGATTAAATAATATCCGCTGAAAAGACTAGCATACCAATATGGGAATGAAGCAAACATCGCACCACCAGCCGTGATTAACCACACTTCATTTGCATCCCAAACCGGTCCAATTGTCCGCACAAGTTGGTCACGCTCTGATTCGTTATGAGCAAGTGTTTCAACCGCCATTCCTACCCCATAATCAAATCCATCTAGGAAGAAGAAGCCAGCAAAAAGCACCCCAATCAATACAAACCATAATAATTGAAGAAAACTCATCTAGAACGCCTCCTTGTCAAATGGGTCAAGGACCTTCTTGAATTTAGGTTCAATTGCTTCCGATGGATCTTTATGTAACTCAAGAACAATTAACCAAATTAATGTAATTGCCAGAGTTGTAAATAGGATAAAGTAAACAATATTTGATGTTAACAATGATCCAACTGAAACATTTGGCGATACACTTTCAGCAATTGTAAACAAGCCATAAACTGTCCATGGGATACGACCAAATTCTGTTACAAACCAACCAGCAGTATTCCCAATAAATGGTAAGAAAGTAGTAATTGCAATACACCAAAGTGCCCAGCGTCGTTGTGCAAGTGGTTTTTTGCTCTTTTCCCTAGTCATAATTAATCCAACTAATGAAACTAAGAAAATCCAAGCACCAACAGCACACATAATCCGGAAACTATAGAATAATGTATTTACCGGTGGGTAGTAATCAAGATTCTTACCGTATTTTTTCTTAAATTGGGCATTGAGTTCATTCATCCCAGTAACTGCACCAGTAGTTTTATGGTATGACAAAATACTTAGGGCATATGGAATGTCAATATTGCCCTTTACTTCATGGTCTTTCATATCGGCAATACCAACAATTGTCCATGGTGCATGCTTACCAGTAGTTGTGAAAACATCTTCAGTAGCTGCAAATTTCATTGGTTGTTCTTTGATTAAGTATTGCATCTGGGCATCCCCTAACGCAATTCCACCAATAGAGAAAATCAATGAAATTAAAAGGCCCAACCGCATTGACTTCTTGTAAAACTTCTTATTAGCTTCAGAAAGTTTTTGATTCTTTAAAAGTTGGAATGCAGTTAAACCAGCAATAATAATTCCACCCATCATGATAGCATTAAGGATAACATGCCCAAATTCATACCATAATTGAGGGTTTTTAAGCAATGCGCCAAAATTAACCATTACTGCACGGCCACCCTTAATTTCATAACCAACTGGGTGTTGCATGAATGAGTTGGCAGTTAAAATCCACAAAGCGGATGTTAAAGAACCAAAACTCGTCATCCAAATAAAGAAAAGGTGTAACCCTGGCTTAACCTTTTTCCAGGTAAATACCCATAAGCCAATAAATGTTGATTCAATAAAGAATGATAGCAAAGCTTCGAGGGCTAATGGAGCACCAAAGATATCACCCATAAACCGTGAGTAATCCGACCAGTTCATCCCAAATTGGAATTCCTGAATCAAACCTGTAACAACACCGACCGCAAAACTAAGTAAGAAAATATTTCCCCAAAATTTTGCCATTTTTTTGTATGTTTCGTCTTTAGTTGAAACATACATACTTTCCATAATGGCGACGATAAAAGCTGTTCCAATGGAAAATGGAACAAAAAAGAAGTGGTAAACCGTCGTCATGGCAAATTGGAAACGTGCCAGACTAAGAATAGTCATTATAAATACCTCCCTCCGAAGTATATCAATAAAAAGAATAGTTGAAACCGTTTCCCGTTTCTCCACAATTAATCATAATACTTGTGATAAATAATTACAATAAATAAATGGCAAATACGTGAAATAATTTCTAAATAAACCGCTTAATTATCGATTATTTAATCCTTATCATTAGATAAACATTTTTGAATAATACATGATTATTTTTTCATATTAATTAAAAAGGAATCGGCAATTACCAATTCCTTTTTAATCTAATTTTAAAATGCATTCATAAATCTTATAGCAAATGCATCTCCACAGTGGTCTCGCCTATTTAATAAAATGATATATTTTTTATTTATTATTAGAAACGTTAATTATCCCACTATAAATCGACACTAAGCTTGTTGAAGTGATTGAAGGCGTTCTTTAGCAGCTGCTAATTTTTGTTGCCATTCCGCTGCCTTTTGTCGTTCAGCTTCAACAACTTTTTCCGGCGCGTTATTAACAAACTTTTCATTACCAAGCTTCTTTTGTGAACGTTCTACTTCTTTTTCAAGTTTAGCAATCTCTTTTTCCATCCGATCTCGTTCTTCATCAAGATCAACTAATTCAGCCATCGGGATGTAAACTTCTGCTCCAGTCAAAATACCGCTCATCGCAAGCTTAGGAGCTTCAACATCCTTACCAATAGTTAAGTTTTCTGGATGACAGAAGCGTTCAATGTAATCCCGATTATCATTCAACATCTGTGCCAAATGATCACTATCAACTTTCACCAAAATATCGACTGGTTTAGACATTGGTGCATTAGCTTCATTTCGAATGTTACGAACAGCCTTAATTAATTCAATTAAACTATTCATTTGTTCAGTCGCAACTGGATCATCCAGTTCGGCATTGGCAACTGGGTAATCTGCAACCATAATTGATTCGCCATCATGCGGCATTGATTGCCATAATTTTTCGGTAACGAATGGCATAATTGGATGTAACATCTTCAAGGTCTGGTCCAGAACGTAACCAAGAATATTCTTAGTATCTGTCTTTTCTTCATCAGTTCCATTATTGAGTTTTTCCTTGGTCATTTCGATATACCAGTCACAGAAATCATTCCAGATGAAGTTGTAAAGCGCCCGACCAGCTTCACCAAATTCAAACTTGTCAAACTGTTCGTTAACCTGCTTTACAGTTGCATTTAACCGACTCAAAATCCACCGATCAGCTAAATCCCACTTACTCTTATCAGGAAGGACAGGCGCAGGCATCTCACCAAGGTTCATAATAACGTAACGACTAGCATTCCAAATCTTATTAATAAAGTTCCAAGCAGCATCCATCTTAGTGTAGCTAAAACGAATATCTTGACCAGGAGTTGAACCAGTAATTAAGAACCACCGCAGGGCATCTACCCCGTACTTCTTGATAACATCCATTGGGTCAATACCATTCCCCAAGGATTTACTCATCTTTCGCCCTTGTTCATCACGAATCAAACCATGGAGAAGGACATTCTTAAAAGGTGCCCGACCCGTAAATTCAAGCGATTGGAAAATCATCCGGGAAACCCAGAAGAAGATGATGTCATAACCAGTAACTAAAGTATTGGTTGGGAAGTAGCGCTTGAAGTCTGCTGAATCAGTATTAGGCCAGCCCATCGTCGAGAATGGCCAAAGCGCACTGGAGAACCATGTATCAAGGACATCCTTATCTTGTTCCCAATTTTCGGCATCTTTAGGAGCTTCCATACCAACATAAACTTCGCCAGTCTGTTTGTTATACCAAGCTGGAATCCGGTGACCCCACCATAATTGACGAGAAATAACCCAATCATGAATATTTTCCATCCATTGCGTAAAGGTATGTTCAAATCGTTCTGGAACGAAATTAACTCGGTCATCAGTATCTTGGTTCTTAAGAGCTGCTTCGGCTAATGGCTTCATCTTAACAAACCATTGTGTGGAAAGACGTGCTTCAACTTGTACCCCTGTTCGTTCTGAGTGACCAACAGAGTGAACGATTGGGTCAATCTTTAACATGTAACCTTGGTCTTGAAGATCCTTAACAATCGCTTCACGAGCTTCAAAACGGTCCATACCTTCGTATTTACCGGCATTTTCATTCATAGAAGCATCTTCATTCATTGTATTAAGCTCGGGAAGGTTGTGACGCTTACCTACCTTGAAGTCGTTTGGATCATGAGCCGGGGTAATCTTAACCATCCCGGTACCGAATTCAGGTGTTACGTAGTCGTCAGCAATAATTTCAATTTCCCGGTTGACAAGTGGTACCATGACTTTCTTACCAACTAAGTCCTTGTAACGTTCATCATTAGGGTTAACAGCAACCGCTTCATCCCCGAACATTGTTTCTGGACGAGTAGTGGCGATTTCGATGTAATCCTTACCGTTAAAAGTAGTCCCATCAGTAAATGGATACTTAACATGGTAGAATGCACCCTTGTCGTCCTTATGAATAACTTCAATATCTGATAAGGCCGTCCGTGCTTGTGGGTCCCAGTTGATAATGTAAGTTCCACGATAAATTAAGCCCTTATTATAGAGATCAACAAAAACTTTTCGAACAGCTTTATTTAATCCTTCATCAAGGGTAAAACGTTCGCGGTCATAATCTACAGAAATACCCATCTTAGCCCACTGCTGGTGAATAATATCAGCATATTCATCTTTCCAGTCCCAAACTTGTTGAACAAACTTGTCACGACCAAGATCATAACGAGAAATTCCTTGTTTACGAAGACGGGCTTCAACTTTCGCCTGGGTAGCGATACCAGCGTGGTCCATTCCAGGAACCCATAATACATCGTAACCCTGCATACGTTTTTGTCGAATGATCATATCTTGTAAAGTTGTATCCCAAGCGTGACCTAAGTGCAACTTACCAGTAACATTCGGTGGTGGGATAACAATTGAGTATGGGTGAGCTTTTTTGTCCCCACTTGGTTTAAAGAATCCTTGGTCAATCCACCATTGATAACGGCCTTCTTCAACCGCCGCTGGATCGTACTTGGTTGACATATCTTTTTCTGTCATGGCAGAAACTCCTTTCAGAAAGCAAACTTCATTTTTGTTTTGTGCATTAACTAAAAAACGCCCTATCACAATCGATAGGACGAATCATCGCGGTACCACCTAATTTGAGTATAAAATACTCCACTTTATCATTTCATAACGGTAAATGAACCGGACATACCTACTATTAATTTCAGTATATCAGCTCCCGAACTACCTTCATAAAGTTTAACTAATCCTCTCTCACTATCAGGATCTCGCTTTTTAGGGGCCGCTTTACTACTCTTTCGGTCAATGCTTATTAAAATGTATCATAGCTAAATTATCAAACCTCGTCAAGGCCTAATTAAAGTAATTCAGCAAAAACATCTTCATTTTGGTTTAAATAATCTTCACCAGGATGAATTTCCGTAATTTCAATCCCATCAAGAGCTCGTTGCATTAATCCTTCAATATCAAGTCGTTTTTCGTATTCACGAGCCCGCTCAACATTTGGCCGGGTTTTCGGCGATGGCGGTGTAAAGACAGTACAACAGTCTTCATATGGAAGAATTGAAAGGTCATAAGTATCAATGTCTTGGGCAATCTTAATGATTTCGGTCTTATCAAATGACAATACTGGGCGTAATACCGGATAAGAAGTTACATCATTAATCGCTAGCATACTTTCCATTGTCTGTGAAGCAACTTGACCTAATGATTCACCATTAAAAATAGCCAACCCATGACGTTTAATCATTAAGGCAGCTGCCAACCGAAGCATCATCCGCCGTTGAATCGTCATTAGGTAACCTTCAGGAACTTTTTCCTTTACTGTTTCTTGAATTTCAGCAAATGGCACTTGAATAAACTTAATACTTCCGCTATATTTTGCAAGACGTTCAGTTAATTGCTTGGCCTTTGCTAAAGCTTGGGGACTAGTATATGGCGGACTAAAGAAGTGAACCATTTCCATTGAAACACCACGTTTCATCCCAAGGTAAGCGGCTACTGGTGAATCAATTCCACCAGACATCATCATCATTCCTTTACCAGCAGTACCAACTGGCAAACCACCAGCACCCTTAATCGTTTCACTTGAAAGGAAAATCCCATTAAGACGGATCTCAACCCGTAAAGTTAGGTCTGGATGGTGAACATCAACTTTTAATTTATCAGGAAACTTATCTAAGAGATATCCCCCTAGCTTGTTGTTCATTTCAAAGGTATCAATTGCAAATTGGTGATCTGAACGACGAGTTTCTACTTTAAAGGTAATTGGTTTATCAACTTGTTCAGCGATCATTTGAGCTGCCGCCTCTGCAGTCGCTTCAAACGTCTTATCAACTTTAATTGATGGAGAGAAGTTTTGAATCCCAAACACTAACTTCAAGCGATTCATCACTTGATCATAGTCAGCCCCATTTAATTCAACATGCAACCGATCACGTTGTGCATGCACCTTTACTTGGTCAAAGCTATGAAGAGCCTTTCGCACGTTTACTCCTAAACGATCAATAAAGGACTTCTTATTATGTCCCTTTGTCGAAAGCTCACCATAACGAACCATGATTTCTGTATATTGCACGTTATGTTCCCCTTTCAGATTTTATTCAATAATTTTCTTAAAGCCAGCGTATAATTCATCAAATGTTTTATTAAACTGGTCAGCTTCTTCAAGGGTATTTTGATCCCCAAGGCTAATCCGAACTGCACTTGTCGCAATATTTTCCGGAACTTTCATGGCAGCTAATGTTCCGGCTTCAGAATGCTTTTTAGACGAACAAGCACTAGTAGTTGAGATATAGATATCCTTGTCTTCAAAGGCATGAACAATCGTTTCGCCTCGAACTCCTACAATTGCAAAGCACAAGACATGGGAAGCAAACCCTTGATCACGGCCAGAAATCAATTTCACATGATCGAATTGACTTAAATGGTCGTAAATCCGTTCTTTGATTGCTTGTTCCCGCTTTACTGATTCTGTTTCATTTTCTTTTACTAGCCGAATTGCTTTTGCCATCGCAACATTACCAGGTGTATTTTCTGTTCCATTCCGTAGTGTTCGCTCTTGACCACCACCAGCAATCAAAGGCTCTAACTTACGACCACTCTTGAAGTAAACAAAACCGGTTCCTCGTGGAGCATGAAATTTATGACCAGAAAAAGTAGCAAAATCAACGCGATCACTAAATACTTGGTCATCTAACCCTTTACCAATTGCCTGAACAGCATCCACCATAAAGTGAATATTTGGATAATCTTTAAGGATTTCTCCTACTTCTTTAATTGGCTGAATCGTTCCAATTTCATTATTAACAGCCATAATAGACACTAAAATCGTATCTGGACGAATCGCGGCTTTTACATCAGCGGGATTGATCCGTCCTTCTTTATCAACGGGGAGATAAGTAACCTCAAATCCGAAGTCTTTTAGTTGTTCCAATGCATTTTTTACGGCCGCATGTTCAACACTAGTCGTAATAATGTGTTTGCCAAAACGGTGCTTAGCCATTGCAGTTCCCTTGATTACCCAGTTATCTCCTTCAGAACCACCACTAGTAAAAATAATCTCACTAGGCTTAACCCCGAATAGCTTTGCGATCTGCTGACGTGCCTGTTCTTGGAGGTTCCAAGCATTTTCACCAAAGTTATGTAAGCTACTTGGATTCCCCCAAATCTTTTGGCTCACGGTTTCGTATGTCGACAAAACATCCGGTAGTATCTTTGTCGTCGCACTATTATCAAAATAGATCATACTAATTTCCTTCCTAAAAATAATACACAGGGTTGTTACAAATGGGTAACCTACTCTGATTATGATTTCAACAGTATAGGATAGGCTACTGCTGAAGATTTCGACTCTTCTTAAAACGGTTTTATATTATAACAGAAAATTAGCTATTAGGCATTAATTATCACTATCATTTAATAAGAAAAGAGGCTGGAAAAAACTTCGTTTTTTCAACAGCCTCTTTATTTATACGAACATTGTTTAAGATATCGTGGAAATTAACCTTGATTTTTAATTTTTACCAATTTCACGATAATAGGTATCTTCAATTCGTTTGTAGCTACCAGGTTCAATTTCCTCTAAAACGGTTGCAATTGCTTCTAAACTTGCTGTGTAGTTAAATTGCTTAAAAAGTTCTTGGGATTTTTTAGCAGCTGCTGCAATCTTTTCGTTATCACTAAACCGGTTCGCATATTGTTGGAATCGTTCTGTTAATTCCGCACTATCACGAAGAATATCAGTCTTGTCATTTAATGTATCTAGGTCTGACTCAACGATAATTAGTTGCTTCGTAATTTCATCCATATTGATCTTATACTCATTCAATTCATCAGCTAACTTTTTAATCTCATCGCTTACCCCAAAGAAGTAATCTAAGTAATCTTTAGGTAAGCCAGGAAGGTTCAACTGTTCTACTTGTCGGTGAATTGTACGAATCTGGGTGGAATATTTTTGAAGCATTTGACGAGCGCGTTGCTCATCAGTCTGTAATTTAGCAACTTCATCGTTAAGCTTTTCTTGGCTTTTTTCAATTTCAGTCAAATTCTTTTGATTAGACTTTTGTCGATCAAGCACCTGACTATAAACAGCTGTTTTATTGGCAATTGCTTCTGCGTCATCACGATACTGTTTAATAATCGCTTTAATTTGTTCACCAAGTTCACGAACGGTTTCTTGTTCATGATTAGTAAGTGTGTAATTCAAACTTAACCGGTCTAATTCCACACCAAGTTCGTCATTTTGCCGTTGAGCGTGTTTTGTAAAATCTTTCATCACTTCAATCAAATGAACAGCTTCATTCTTAGCATCAATTTCTTTTTGCATTACCTCGTATAAGTAATCAATCTGGTCACCAAGATCTTTATTAGATTGTTCCACAACATCTAATTGTAAATTGTTAAGTTGGTCAATCGTCTGATCCAGTTTAGATTGGAGCTGTTCAATTTGCTTATCAATATTTTTCTCCGTAAAGTGGAAATTTTGTTTTACAAGTGTCTCATAACCACTTTTTAGCTCGGATAATTGTTCTGGAAACTCGGTTGCAATTGGCTTATAGAGCTGAGGAATCTTCTTAAGGTCTTGTTCAAATTTGTCGTTTTCAGATTGCAAATTGCCTAAAATTTCTTGAGCCGCTTCAATATCGCCCTTATTAGTTAAATCAGTAAATTGAGCAAATTGATCCTCTAATTCATTTAACCTGCTATTTAACTGCTTTTCACTGTCTCCATATTCGAAGCTCTTCTCATTTAGTTGCCGGTGGAATTGACGATATTTATTTTTAATCTGCTCGACCGCTTGCTTATGGGTATGTTGTTGTTGACGAAGATGTTGTAAGTCTTTTTGGATCTGTTGAAGAGTTGTCGTTAACTTTGCCAAATCCGCTTGCAGGTCACGAATCTGAGTATTAAGTGTTAGTAATTTACTCGTCCGTGAATCTGCTAACAATTGGGGAGCTTGTTTATTAAAGGCCGTGATTGCTGGTCGCACTTGTTTTTCATACTTGTTTTTAATTGTTTCGAATTGCTTTTTAGCATCCCCGATTAGTTGCAATTCTTCAACATTTTTGATCTGCTGGTCAACTTTTTGATCTGCTAGCTTTTTTTCGCTTTCCATTAAGTCGTTGATCTGTTTAACAGCTCGTCGTTGATAAAAATATACACAAGCTAATATTGCTACGACAATAATTAAAATACCAATCAATACTTGAAAAATCACTTTTTCCACCTACTACTTTTTATTGTTTATTGCTCTTGCACAACAATTATCCGTATAATCCTATTCAAAATTATAGCATACCACAATGAACGTGCTTTAAAAGATGTGAAAAAACATCTACGTTTAATAAACTTTTATATTGTTCACCATTCTGCCAAAAAGTTACGAGATTTCTAAAGAAATGATTGACTTATTATTACGAACCGTTGTACACTAATCTTTGTGTAAAATAATGCAGCAGTGAGGAGCAAGCTCGTCAACAGACTGGTGCCCAAACGGTGTTTTTAGTAACCCGGCTGCTAGGGTGAAAGATTCAAATCAGCCTGCACGAATGCCAAGCTCACAATCGGATTATTTTACTCCAACTAAAATTATTGGAGGAATTTATTTATGTCTCGTTACACTGGTCCAAGTTGGCGTGTTTCACGTCGCCTTGGCGTTTCACTTTCAGGTACTGGTAAAGAATTAGCACGTCGGGCTTACGCTCCTGGTGACCACGGTCGCGATCGTCGCGGTAAGCTTTCAGAATATGGTACACAATTACGTGAAAAGCAAAAGCTACGTTTTATGTACGGTATGACTGAACGTCAATTCTCAAACCTTTTCGTTCGTGCCGGTAAGATTAAGGAAGGTACTCACGGTGCTAACTTTATGGCATTGCTTGAACGTCGTCTTGATAACATGGTTTACCGTCTTGGTTTAGCCACTACTCGTCGTCAAGCTCGTCAATTAGTTAACCACGGTCACATCACTGTTGATGGTAAGCGTGTTGACATTCCATCATACGAAGTTAAGGTTGGTCAAATCATCGCCGTTCGTGACAAGTCTAAGAACTTAGACATCATCAAGAACGCTGTGGAAGCTGTTGTTTCTCGTCCTTCATACGTTGACTTTGATGCCGACAAGCTTGAAGGTAAGCTTAACCGCATTCCAGCACGTGAAGATATGAACGCTGATATTGATGAAGCTCTTATCGTTGAATTCTACAACAAGTAATCACTAGGTATTACTTGTTGGTTCAACTCTAAAAAAGGCATTCTCCAGGAATTGGGAATGCCTTTTTATGTATCACTCTAAACAAAAAACGCCCTAAGATCGTTTAAGTTCAACAATCTTAGGGTGTTTTTTTATTTTGGCAAAACATTCAAAATATACAGCAATGCAATAAAAACAAAAAACATGCTCCACATTACAACATTTACTTCTTTGCGACGTCCTGCGGCAACCATTAAGATCGGATACGTAAGAAAACCAAATGCAATCCCATAAGAAATGTTATAGGTTAGCGGAATTCCAATAGCAACCAAGAACGATGGCAGTGCAATTTCAAATTTATCCCATTCGATATCTTTCAAGGCGGAAACCATCAATACGCCGACCACAATTAAAGCGGCGGCGGTCACTTGAGTAGTAACAACTTCGAGTAAAGGAGAGAAAGCCATGCTTAAAATGAAAAGCGTTCCCGTTACAATCGCCGTCAAGCCAGTTTTTCCACCAACCGCAATACCAGCTGAGGATTCAACATAGGCAGAAGTTGGGGTCGTCCCCATTACCGCCCCTCCTAACATCGAAAGCGAATCGGCCATCAAAGCTCGACCAATCCGGGGCATTTTATTATCCTTCATTAAGCCTGCTTCTTGCGCTAACCCAACTAAGGTTCCAGCAGTGTCAAAGAAAGCTACCAATAAGAAGATTAAGACAACAGCCCACATCTTTGGATCAGTCATTGTTGGCAAGAACTTAATTCCCACCCCAAAAGTTGGTTCTAAGCTGGGAGCCATTGAAATTAGATGGTCCGGCATCTTAACCAATCCCGTTAACAAACCAAGAAGTGTTGTTGCAACTAAGCCGATAAAAATTGCTCCCGGAACCTTTTTTACCATTAAAATCGCAATCAAGAAAATCCCAAAAATCGTAATCCAGGTTGTAGGCACTGTCAAAGATCCTAATTCAACTAGTGATGATTTACTTGAAACAATGATTCCACCACCCTGCAAACCAACAAAAGATATAAATATTCCAATCCCCGCAGCCATTGCGTATTTCAAGTCTTTAGGAATAGCATTAATTACAATTTCCCGCACTTTAAGGAAAGACAAGATCGTAAATAAAACAGAGGCAACAAAAACACCAGCCATTGCCTTTTGCCACGGAATTCCCATTGCTAATACAACCGAATAAGTGAAGAAGGCATTATCACCTAATCCCGGAGCAATCGCAATTGGATAATTAGCCAAAATTCCCATCAAAAAGCATCCAATAATTGCTGATAAAGCAGTTGCAGTAAAAACTGCTCCTTTGTCCATTCCGGCTACTCCTAGTACGCTCGGATTAACAAAAAGAATATAGGCCATTGAAACAAAAGTCGTCAGTCCAGCTAAACATTCTTGTTTAATATTCGTGCCGTTCTCTGACAAATTAAAGGTTCGGTCTAAAAAACCAATTGTTCGTGTTTCTTCCAAAATACACACTCCAAATAAATATGATAGTGCGATCATCGCATACATTTAAGAATAATTCAACGTGAATGTTTGATTTAAATTCGGATAAAGCAAAGATGATTAATATTTTTCACTAAATAACGAACAATATAGTTTTTTATCTACCTTTCAAGCTCGTTCATGCCTTATCATCTATTTCATTTATACCAGCATAACTAACTTTGATTATAATTTTTTTAATAGCACAATCGTTGCAAAAAAAAAAAAAAAAAAGCATATAGTTGAAAGTGTAAATAATAATTATTATTTATATGTCATTAAATTTTCTGCAGTGCTGACAGCTTATTGTGTATTGTTTTTTGCCTTCGCTTTAATATGTATTCAACTTCCATAATTAACCATTTTAGTTATTACATATTAATGCAAAAAGAGACAATTAGTAAATTGACTAAGGAGGCTACCATTTATGGCAGGACTATATGGAAAAAATGATAAGGAAAAGCGTGATGTTTTAGATCCAATCTTTGGCTCATATACTTCTGATCATGCTTTATCAAAATATGAATTAAATCAAGAATCTGTTGCTCCAGAAGTAGCTTATCGCATTGTAAAAGATCAACTAATTGATGAAGGTAACGCTCGTGAAAACCTAGCAACCTTCTGTCAGACATACATGGAACCTAAAGCAACGGAAATTATGGCAGAAACGATGCAAAAAAATGCTATCGATAAAGATGAATATCCGAGAACTGCTGAATTAGAAAACCGCTGTGTCAATATTATTGCTAAGTTATGGCATGGCCAAAAAGATGAAAATTATATCGGAACCTCAACTGTTGGTTCTTCAGAAGGTTGTATGCTTGGTGGCCTGGCAATGAAATTCGCATGGCGCGAGCGTGCTAAAAAGTTAGGCCTTGATATTCATGCCCGAAAGCCAAATCTAGTAATATCATCCGGTTACCAAGTTTGTTGGGAAAAATTTGCAACCTATTTTGATGTTGAACTTAGAACAGTTCCAATGGATGAAGAACACCAATCACTTAATATGAATACTGTAATGGATTATGTTGATGAATACACCATTGGCATCGTTGGCATTATGGGTATTACTTATACTGGTCGTTACGATGATATCGCAAAATTAAATGATCTTGTTGAAGAATATAACAAGACTACTGACTATAAAGTATATATCCATGTTGATGCAGCTTCCGGTGGTTTTTATGCTCCATTTATGGAACCAGATATAAAATGGGACTTTCAACTTAAGAATGTTGTTTCGATCAATTCCTCTGGTCACAAGTACGGATTAGTTTATCCAGGAATTGGTTGGGTTCTTTGGCGTGATAAAAAGTTCCTACCTGAAAGCTTAATCTTTAAGGTTCAATACTTGGGCGGTGAATTGCCGACAATGGCAATTAATTTCTCAAGAAGTGCTTCTCAAATTATTGGGCAATATTACAACTTTGTTCGTTTTGGCTTCGATGGCTATCAAAAGATTCAAAAACGCACTCATGATGTAGCCGTTTATCTCTCAACAGAAATTGAAAAAATGGGTATGTTTGAAATGGTTAATGATGGATCACAACTTCCAATTATTTGTTATAAGTTAAAAGATCTAACTGCCCAAAATTGGTCATTATACGACTTAGCTGATCGTTTACGAATGCAAGGTTGGCAAGTTCCTGCCTACCCTCTACCAAAGAACTTAGATACAGTAGAAGTGCAACGAATTGTATGTCGAGCAGACTTTGGGATGAGCCGAGCACATGAATTTATTGATGATATGCAACGTGATATTAAAGCATTAAATAACTCGACTTTAGTTGGAAAAAAAACAACTGAACTTAAAAAGTATGGCTTTGCACATTAATTTTTAAGACTACATTTGTTCTACATAGTTAAGCCTTGGTGAAAGCTTTTTAATTATGTAGAACATTTTTTATATCACCGAAATAAAAAAGGAGGTATATCGTCATTATGGGTACATTACAAAATAAAAGAACTCTTACAATGTGGGGGTTCTTCTCAATTACTGCAGCAATGGTTTTAACAGTTTATGAATACCCAACCTTTGCCACTTCTAAACTCCATCTTGTATTCTTTCTGATATTAGGAGGTCTATTTTGGTTTATTCCTGTTGCGTTATGTGCTGCAGAAATGGCTACTGTTAAAGGTTGGAATGATAATGGTGGTGGTGAGTTCAGTTGGGTTAGTCATACTCTTGGAACGAGGTTTGGCTTCGCCGCAATCTTCTTTCAGTGGTTCCAAATTACAGTCAATTTTTGTACAATGATTTACTTTATTTTAGGAGCATTATCTTTTGTTGTGAGTTGGCCTGCTTTAACTAATAACGCATGGGTTAAATTCTGGGGAGTATTAATAGTCTTCTGGTTAGTCACATTTTCCCAATTTGGTGGAACCAAATATACACAAAAGATTGCAAAAGTTGGCTTTCTAATTGGTATCTTAATTCCCTCCGGACTATTATTTATTCTTGCCATTTGGTATCTATGCTCTGGCGGAAAATTATTGATTAATTTCACGCCACATCAATTTATTCCTGATTTTACCAAAGTTGATACTCTCGTTGTGTTTGTCTCATTTATTTTAGCTTATATGGGTGGCGAGGCCTCTGCTTCTTATATCAATGACCTTAAAAATCCAAATAAGAATTATCCATTGGTTATGTTTATCCTTGTCATCCTAGCAATTTGTTTAGATACACTAGGCGGTTTAACTGTAGCTGCTGTTATTCCACAAAATCAGCTCTCATTAAGTGCCGGAGTTGTACAAGCATTTAATTATCTATTTGTTAATTTAAGTCATGGTGAATTAGGCTGGCTAACGCGTATTGTTGGGTTAATGTTAGCCTGTGGTGTTATTGCAGAGATTAGTTCATGGGTAACAGGACCTTCTCGTGCTATTTACGATACCGCCAAAATTGGTATTCTTCCTAGCTATTTCAAGAAAATAAATAAACATGATATTCCTGTTCGGCTAATCATCGTTCAAGGAATCATCGTTTCAATTTGGGATGCCGTTTTGACCCTCGGTGGTGGCGGCGGTAATGTTTCTTTCTTTGCTGCAATGGGCTTGACGGTTGTTATTTATTTAGTCGCTTACTTCCTATTCTTTACTAGCTATTTGGTTTTAGTATATAAAAAGAAAGATTTACCAAGAACTTATAATGTACCAGGCGGCACTTTTGGAAAAACAATCATTGCTGTTTGTGGTTTCTTAGTAACATTATTTGCTTTTATCATCTCATTTTTCCCAACTACGTCACTGCCTGCTTCATCTCATGGAACGTATATGGCGATTTTAATCATAAGCTTCCTTGTTGTTTTGACAATTCCATTTATTATTTTTCAGCTAACAAAAAAGCATCACACTGGTTTATTAGATGAAGATGAAAATGCAAAAGAAATTCATAAATAGGGAGGTAGTAGAAAATGAATAATCAGCCTATTGGAGTCATGGATTCAGGACTTGGTGGATTATCGGTTGTTAGGCTTATTCAACAACAATTACCTAATGAATCAATAGTCTTTGTAGGAGATGAAGGACATTTCCCATACGGAACCAAACCTCAGGCTGAAGTGAGGAAGTTTGTTCTTAAAATTGGTGAATATTTCGAAAAGTATCCTGTAAAATTAATGGTAATCGCATGTAATACAGCTACAGCAGCAGCGTTAGCCATGGCAAAAAAAGAATTATCGATTCCAGTACTAGGGGTAATTCACCCTGGCGCTCAAGCTGCGGTTAATACAAATGCACATACAATTGGAGTAATTGGAACCGATTCAACAATAAAAGATGGTGCTTACGAAAGAGAAATTCATAAAATTGATCCAACAATCAACGTCATTAGTAAAGCAACCCAACCTTTAGTCTCAATTGTTGAACATGGCCTCACTAATACTCCGCAGGCCCAACAAACTGTCAATGAGCAACTATCTATTTTTGATACACACCCAGTCGATGCTTTAATCTTAGGATGCACTCACTTTCCGTTTCTAAGAAATCAAATTCAAAATAAAGTTGGAGAAAAGACAAAATTAGTTGATCCGGCAAAAGAAACAATTAATTATATCCAAACTTTATTAAAAAGCAAAGATATGCTAAGCGATGATAAGGCTACCTATCATCTTTATTCTACTGGAAATAAAAATACACTAATAGCCGGGGCGAATAAGTGGCTCCATGGAAACTATACATCTTGTGAAAGTTTAAAACTTTAGAAGGAATTCTAAGTTTTGTCAACGTTTAAAAGACAGAAAAGAGACCGGAAAATTCAAATTTCCGATCTCTTTTCTCTTATCAACATAAACCACAGCTAATCTTTAATGACTTTCGTCCGTGGATTATGTGGTTTTTCTACTTTCGAGATTACGCCCTTAGCTACCAATTCTTCAATTTGTGCGGGATCGTAACCAAGCGAGGATAGAATTTCTTTATTATTTTCACCAAGATCTGGAGCTCGCTTATAGGTTGGTTTATAGTTTGACATCGTAAATGGCATCCCTACAGTCTTGAATTCACCACGATTCCCTCCCTGATTAATCTTAACCAGAGTACCATCTTCATTTAAGTCTGGATCATTTTCGAGTTCATGCCAATCTAAAACTGGGCCAACTGGTATACCAGCCTCTCCAAGTTTTTTAGTCAACTCATATTTATCGTAATTCTTGGTATATGATTCAATCAAGGGGTAAATTTCTTGCTTATGGAGCTGGCGATGTTCCCAATCCTTAAATCGTTCATCAGTAGCCCATTCAGGATGACCCATCGTTTTAGCAATCGTTTCCCAGCTCTCGTTTTTATTTTGAATAACAATATAAACATAGGCATTCGGATCTTTTTCCCATCCTTTAGCCTTATAAGTCCAACCAATCACTTGTCCACCTTCACTATTTTCTGCCCGTGGAATTGCCTTACCCCATTTATAGTTCGGATAGACTGCATAAAATGGTAATGCTCCTAGATTGTCTAACATTAATTGATCCCGAAGCTTAATTCGACAAAGGTTAATAACTGCATCCTGCATTGATTGATAAACATAGCTTCCCTTACCAGTGTGCTCACGCTGTAGTAAAGCAGCTAAAATTGCAATCGTTAAATGCATTCCAGAGTTAGAATCTCCTAACGCTGCAGCAGATTGAGTTGGAATATTAGCGCTACCTTCATTCCATCCTGTTGCCGAAGCAGCACCGCCAGCAGATTGAGCAACTGGTTCAAAGGCTTTTACATTGGCAAAACGTGATCCTTTATTAAATCCTTTTAAGGAGGCCATGATTAAACGCGGATTTAATTCGTGTACTTTTTCCCAGCCAAAACCTGCCCTAGTAGCAGCGCCTGGCTTAATATTCTCCACAAAAATATCGGCTTTCTTGAGTAAGTCATACATTATTTTCTGGCCTTCTGGGGTTTTAATATCAAGCGTTAATGATTTTTTATTTGCATTTAATTGTAAATAATAAAGGCTCCATGAATCTTGAATATCAAGCAGTTCATTACGAGTAGGATCGCCAGTCTTGGTACGTTCAATCTTAATAACTTCCGCTCCTAGCCATGCTAAAAGCTGAGTACAGGATGGTCCCGATTGAACCTGTGTCCAGTCAACAACTTTAATTCCCTTTAATGGTGCATTTTCACTTTGTTCAGTCATTATGATGGCTCCTCTCATTTTCTTCAAGTGATTGTAAATTAAGCTTTGGATTTAGATTTCCAATATGTCCAGATTCTTTTCCTCTTGATGGCGCAATTTGGACATTAATAATATTGGGGCGTCCCGAGTCAACAGCTCTTGCAAAAACATTTTTCATCTCATCGTAATTACTTACAAAATAATTATCGCCACCAAAGGCCTTCGCCATCAAATCATACCTTGCAGTTGGATCAAGAGTAGTTGGCCCAAGTTGATTGGGAACAACCTGGCCGATTCCGTTATAAATTCCGCCATTATTGACAACAACGACCGTAATTGGCAACTTATATCGACAAATCGTTTCAATCTCCATCCCATCAAAACCAAATGCACTATCGCCATCAAGCGCAACAACATGTTTTCCTGTTTCAACTGCCGCGGCAATTGCATAACCAAGACCGACACCCATGACACCCCAAGTCCCTGTGTCGAGCCGATGACGGGGGAGCTGCATTCCAATCATATCTCGTCCAATATCAAGCGTATTAGCCCCCTCACTGACTAGATAAGTATCAGGATGTTGTTGGAAGTATTCAGCAATAGGCGCAATTGCTCCATAATAGCCAAATTTTTGTGCTACTTTACCATTAGCAATTCGTTGCGCGAATTTTTTGTCATTTTTCTCAGTATCTTGCGCAATTTGCTCTAACCATGCTTCGGGCGCTTGATATCCAGTTGCCAATAGCGCTGGAACCAATTTATCTAAAATCGACTTAAGATCTCCTTGGAGCGGGGCACTAATTGGCTGTGAGGAATCAAACTGTGTGGCATCGATGTCTAGCTGAATAAATTTTGCTCGAGGGTTAAATTGTGGTGCATCCCCATATGAAAGCATCCAGTTTAAACGTGCACCAATCACAATTACTACGTCAGCATTTCGTAGGGAAAGAGAACGAGCCGCGGCAGCAGAATGAGGACTATTATCTGGAATTAACCCTTTTGCCATCGACATTGGCAAAAATGGAATATTAGTCTCTGCTACTAATTGTTGCACTTGTTTTTCGGTTCGATCATAGGCAGCCCCTTTCCCTAAAATAATAAGGGGCTTTTTTGCATTCTTGATTAAATCAACTGCCCGTGATATTGCTTCATCATTAGGCATCTGTTTAGGAGCCGGATCAACCAACTTATAAACACCCAAATTAGATTGATCAGCAGCATCTTCTTGAACGATTGTGTCAGCTGGGATATCAAGATAAACACCACCAGGACGGCCTGAAACTGCTGTCCGAATGGCTCTTGCAACAGCTAATCCCATATCCTCTGCTCGATCAACCCGATAAGCTTTTTTGCAGAAGGGTTTCGCCGCATTATATTGGTCGAGACCTTCATAATCGCCCTGTGATAAGTCAATAATATGTCGTTCAGACGAACCTGAAATCATAATTAACGGAAAACAATTCTTAGTAGCTTGAGCTAAAGCTGTTAATCCATTCAAAAAACCGGGTGCTGAAACAGTTAATGCAACGCCAGGTTTTTGCGTTAAGTAACCAGCGGCGGCGGCGGCATTAACTGCTGAATCTTCACGGCGAAAACCATAATATTTCATTCCGCGTAATTCAGCGAGCCGCGCTAAATCAGTTACTGGGATTCCAACTATTCCATACATCCGGTTAATATTATTCTTTTGCAAGGCCTTGATTAATAAATTGGCACCTGTCTTATTTAAAGAATCGCCTACCATAATTTTACTCCCTTCTATCATTAAAAATTTAATAGAATCAGTGCACTGTTGATAGTTTTGTATACAATTCTTTTATAAGACAATTCAAAAAGATTGGCAAATAATATGATTACTTTGCCAGTTCGAAAATTAATTTTTCATCAGTAGACAGATCTTCTCGAAAATGGTAACCGCCGACATTAAACCGTTTGACGTCTTCAATTGTTCGAATTTGGTTTTCTGCTAAATATCGCACCATATTCCCACGAGCCATTTTAGCTAATGTTGCTTTTTGTTTTATCTTCCCATTTATTTCTTCTCCAAAAATACATTTGATAAACCGATTTTGGGTTTGTAGATAAGGAATAATTGCCTTTTCGTATTCGACCGAGGCTAAGCTAATTACTAAATCATTATTCTTATAGAGTTCCCGATAAAGTCGTTCTCCCCAAAAGTCATAAAGATTCTTATGTCCATTCACTGGCGCCATGTCACCCATCCCTAATCGATAAGGTATTATTCCATCAAACGGCCGTAAAATACCATAAAATCCTGATAATATCCGTAAATTGTCTTGAACATATTTCAGTCCATCATCCGAAAAAATACTTGGCGCCATATATTGATATTGCAGACCAGTAAAGGCAATAATTGCGGGCGTTAGCTTTCGTTGAAGATCCATTTGTTGAAGCCATTGATAATTTTTCATTGCTAAACGCGAGCTGCAATTCCCCCATACTTTGTGTAACTCATCATAAGATAAACTCCTCATCCAACCTAAAATATCTTTTGTTTGCTGAATAAATTTCGGCAAATCTTTGTAAAGTAAGGAATCGGTATCAACTCGCATTGTTCGTGCAGGAGAAATGATTATTTTCACATATCTCATCCTTTCAAAATTTTTTTGTAAGCTTTTTCAGCTAATTGGTCTAATTAGATTTATGTTTCCTATACCCGCTCAATGATTACGCTTTCAGTAAATCGTTTCAATGATTTTGGTATAGGATAAATCCCGTCATTTCAACTTATGAAGCGCTTGACAAGCTTTTTTGATGGTTGTAAATTAATTCATCGTAGAGAGAAAGTGAATAACTTCACCAAATGATTGGTCAAGTTGGAAGGGAGAATACAATGGAACAAGAAAAAGTTCCAGTACAAGGTCAAGTTGCCGAGCGAACAATTTCATTAACTGCTAGTTGGGCATTCTTTGCACTATCAATTGTTATTAACTCAATGGGGAACGTTCTAACACTTGTTACAAGTTCACACGTTCATCCACAATTTCTTGGCTCCGCTTATTGGACAGCCGCAGAAAACAACCTAGGGATTGCCGTTTTAGGGAATAATTCAATGACCCTTTTCTGGGCTTTCATGGTCTTAGGGATGTTAACTTCTGTCCTAAACGCAATTTTGATGCATAAGTGGGACTGGCGACGAATTGGTGGTAATTTTATTTTCATGTTGCCATTTTCTATTTTTATCCAGTGGTTCTCTGACATTTTTAACCGAATTATGCCGGACGCCACTACCTTACCGATGATTATCCTATATGTTTTCATTAACTTCTTAGGGGTTGCTTTCATTGGGACCGCCATTTCAATTTATCAGCGTGTCAACCTCGTGTTACACCCCGCTGATGACCTTTTCCAAATAATTCGTTTCCGTTATTGCCATGGTAACGCAACGATTGCGATGTGGTTATCATACATTCCACCAACAATCATGGCAATCATCGCTGCATTCATGCAAGGCGGTATTTACAACTTTGGATTAGGAACATTATTTGCCCTTGCCTTCCAAGGTGCAATTACTGGTTGGGCAGACTGTTATATCTTCCCTAAATTAAAGCACCAGGCACTTGATATTGGTAATTAAAATTTATACAGGAGTGATTTATTATGGCATTTAACAAGAGTTTAGCAGGTTACTTTAACGATGTACAACACATTGGGATTCCAACCGATGATATGGCAAAAACAATTACTTTTTGGGAAAAGCTTGGTTTCAAGAAGCTTGGCGAATTTGATACTGATGATCAAGGAAATGAAGTTGTTTTTATGCAGTATGGCCACCTCACTTTAGAAATCTGGACTGGTGACGGTGCCGTTCACGAAACGGGTGCTATTAACCATATTTCTCTTAATACTAGCGATGCTGATGCGGCTTTCAAGGCTGCTAAGGCTGAAGGTTTCAAACTAAAGGACAATGAAGTTCAACACCTTGACTTCTGGGATAAAGGAATTAAGTTCTTCAACATTGAAGGTCCTAACAGTGAAACAATCGAATTCTGTGAAATTGTAAAATAAAACACCAAAGGCGAGGTCGGAAAAAATTTTTTTCCAGCCTCGCCTTTTTACAAATTCTCAATTAGAGCTATGATTTTTTACCATATTGATGTGGACGATATCCGTTATAAAATTGAAAAATGGCAAGAACAATGTTAGCCCAATTCATCAATCGAAACCAAGGAGCAATTCCGCCCCCGCCATTGCTGGCAGCATAAAACGTCCAAAAGCCAATTACTACTGCCACTACATTTATCCAGGCAAACGTTCTTGACATCATCCGATTATTAAGGCGTGCAATTGTCCAGACTAGATTGACAATAAACCAAAATGCTAAAACCCAAAATACTGCACTAAACATAAAAATCACTTCCCTTATATGTTAGCCTACTTTTGTTTCTTCATAATCATGATATAACAAAAATTATAATGTTATCAAGAAATATAGTTTTCTGCATTTCGTGTTACAATTGCATGATAAGGAGGCGTTCAATATGTCTGAACAAGAAAAAAGTGCTGCTCAACAGCGAATTGACAATGCTGTTTACGGTACACCAAAAATTAAGCCTGACGAACAGCGAAAATACCTCGGAACATTCCGTGAACGCGTCTGTCTAACAATTAGTGTTCAAGAACTACACGAACAAGATTGGACAAGGGCATTAACTGCCGAGTTAGATCGTGGAATTGGCAACCTTGTCTTTATCAACGGTAATCTCCCTCACGACGAAATTCATCCATACATTCAAACTGCCGCTAAAGATAATGCTCAGTTTACATTAAAAACTGATCCGGAATATAAAACAGGCCCAGATTCATTAGCAGTTGTCGTGGCGGCAAAAACAGCTGTCTACCAATCTCCAGTTGATGTCAAAAAACGATACCCTAATCTGGTAATTTCAAAAAATAATACAGCTGAAAAAACAAATGATCAACATCAAGGCTTTTTCCACCATCTCTTCCATAGAAAGGATCGTGGCTAATATATGATGCAACAACCACTTGCTTATCGAATGCGACCACGAACGTTAGATGAAGTGGTCGGTCAACAGCACCTTGTCGGCCCCGGTAAAATCATCTCCCGTATGGTTAAAGCAAAAATGCTTTCTTCAATGATTCTATACGGTCCTCCTGGAACTGGTAAGACCAGCATTGCTAGTGCGATTGCTGGTTCAACTAAATATGCTTTTCGAAAACTAAACGCGGCAACTGATACAAAAAAGGATTTACAAATCGTCGCAGAAGAAGCTAAGATGAGCGGGACGGTGATCTTACTACTCGACGAAATTCATCGCTTAGATAAAGTAAAGCAGGATTTTCTCCTTCCTCACCTCGAAAACGGACGAATTATCCTCATCGGAGCGACAACAGAAAATCCATATATTAGTATTAACCCCGCAATCCGTAGTCGGACCCAAATTTTTCCAGTCCACTCGCTTTCAACTGATGAAATGAAGATCGCTATCCAGCATGCATTAGTTGATAAAGAACGTGGCTTAGGTAGTTTACCATTAGTCCTTGAAGAAAATGCTGAGGACCAACTAGCAGCAGCAACCAACGGTGATCTTCGAAGTGCCTTAAATGGGTTAGAACTTGCTGCCAAATCAACTGATCCAGGTGAAGATGGGAAAATTCATCTTACACTACCGATTATTGAAGAAAGCGTCCAGAAAAAGGCGTTATCCGCTGATAAAGATGGCGATGCTCATTATGATGTCATCTCAGCCTTTCAAAAGTCTATTCGCGGGTCAGATACTGATGCGGCTCTCCACTATCTTGCTCGTTTAATTGAAGCTGGTGATCTTCCTATCATTGCACGACGTTTAATGGTCACAGCCTATGAAGATATTGGGCTTGCGAATATGCCTGCTGTGCAACGAGCTGTTACGGCAGTTCAAACCGCAGAACGAGTTGGCTTCCCAGAGGCACGAATTCCATTAGCAGATGCTGTCATCGAATTATGCCTGTCGCCAAAATCCAATTCAGGAATTAATGCAATTGACGAAGCTCTTGCTCAGGTTCGCCAAGGTGGCTTTGGTGACGTTCCAGCTCACCTTAAAGACGCCCATTATAAAGGGGCTGCTAAGTTAGGTCACGGGATTGATTATGATTACCCTCATGACTATCCCCAAGATTGGGTAGCTCAACAATACTTGCCCGATCGAATCAAAGATGCTCAATACTACCAACCGAAAAATAATGGTCGTTTTGAAGCTAGTTTAGGCCGACAATATTGGCAATTACGGAAGGCCCAGCAACACACTTTACGGAGTAAACATCATCCGAGCAAATAATTGCACCAACCACTTAAAAATGCTATTATAAAAGTGAAAATTCTGTAGTGTACGCGTTGTCTAAACGCAGGTTTGCCTTACAGTCTTATTACTTTGGGACTAGTGTATTGCCTTTTGGACAACATGCCTTTACACTTGGTAGTTGAATATTAGGCAGCCGTGTCCCACCTGTCTTAAACACAGGTCAACACTGAATGACAATTAACGGCACCAACGGAGTTTTCGTACATATTTAGTGAGGGAGGCTGAGAAAAAACTTCGTTTTTTCAACAGCCTCTTTATTTATACCAACATTACTTAAGATAGGATAGATTTTTATGTTACTACCACTTCTAATGACTCTTTTTGGTTTGATTGCTCTTTTTGAAGGAATCTTTCTTTTAACCCACATCCATAAGCCATTTCTTGTTTTCGATCCTACTAAAAGCAAATATTTAGCTCCGCAATTAAAAAATTGGGGGCTTGTGATGACCATCGTCGGTATCCTGAGTATCATTGCTGGATGGACAAACAATACTGGATTTCTAGTTATTATGGTAATTATTGGCTGTGTCAGCGAAACATTAATGGCCTTCGCAATTACTGCTGATTTTCGTATAAATCATCGCAAGTAATGTTTCGTAGGCGCTTTACGCTCAATAGTGAAAAAGTGTATAATAAATATATAGTATAAAGATTTCAGGAGGGCACTACAATTATGGCACAAGAATACAAACACATTTTAGTTCCTGTTGACGGTTCTAAAGAAGCTGAATTGGCTTTTAAAAAAGCTGTTGCTGTAGCAAAACGTAATGGTGCAGACACTGAATTACGTTTACTTCACGTTGTTGACACACGTGCATTCCAGAACATTTCTAGTTTCGATACTTCAATGGTTGAACAAGTTACAGAAACTGCAAAGAAGACTTTAGACAAGTACATCGACTACGCTAAAGAGCACGGTGTTGAAAATGCTAGTTATTCCATTGAATATGGTGCTCCAAAGACAATTATTGCTCGGGATATGCCAAAGGAAATGGGTGCTGACCTAATCATGATTGGTGCTACTGGTCTAAACGCTGTTGAACGAATTTTGATCGGTTCTGTTACCGAATTTGTTACCCGAACAGCAATTTGCGATGTTCTAGTAGTACGGACCGATTTGGATAACAAGCCAATCGAAAATCCAAAGAAGCGTCGGTTCTAAATATCAAGATAAAATCAATCAAATGCTTCATAAGCGTTAGCAGGTTGCTAATTATATGGAGCATTTTTTATATATTCAAAACTACTTTTATTAAGATAGGAGCGCAAAGCATTGGAAGTGAAGTATGAAACAGTAAAACAAACTTTACGAAACGAAATTATTGATGGAAAATACAAAATTAATGAAAAATTGCCAACTGAAAGTGCCTTAATGAAGCGTTTTAATGTGTCACGTTATACAATTCGTCGTGCTGTCGGTGACCTTGAAAACGAGCACTATATTTACCGTATTCAAGGTGGCGGGATGTTTGTTCAAGACTGGCAACGCGATTGGACAAAAAGTGAAAAGAATAAAATCATTGGGGTAATCAGCACTCATATGGCTGACTATATCTTCCCTCCAATTATTTCTGGAATTGATAGTGTGGTAACAGAACAAGGTTACTCAATGATTGTTGGAAATACTCTTAATGACCATAAACGCGAACGCCAAACAATCTTAAATATGTTGGATCTTCAAATTGCTGGGTTAATTATTGAGCCGACTGAAAGCGCCATGCCTAATCCTAACTTAGACCTTTATCGTCAAGTCCAAAAATATAAAATTCCAACAATCCTATTTCACTCAACCTATCCTGGCTTTACATTCCCTTCTCTTTTAACAAAAGATCAAGAGGCTGAAGAAGAGTTAGTAAAGTATCTTTTTGACCTCGGTCATACTAATATTTTAGGAGTATTCCAAATAGATGATCAACAAGGCGTTGACCGCATGGCCGGAATGATCAAAGCCTATCAAGATAACAATATCCCCACCACTAAATCAAATGTTATTATGTACCAATCAAGTGAAGACTACGAAGATATTATCAAAAAAGTCGATATGATGCTTAATAGTAATAATGACATCACTGCTATTGCTTGCTATAACGACCGCCTTGCAACAAGAGTTATTAGTCATCTTCAGAAAGAGGGAAAACAAGTGCCGACTGATATTTCAGTACTAGGTTTTGATAACTATGAAATGGCGCAAATTATCTCCCCTAGCCTCACTACAGCTAATCACCCTAAACGTCAACTAGGTGAAGATGCTGGAAAAATGATCTTAAAAATGATTGCTGGCGAAGAAGTTGAATCAAAAGTCTATCCTCCCTCGATTATCAAAGGTCAGTCTACTGCGCCACTTATTACAAAGGAGAAGTCAAATGAATAATGATATAAAACAATTATTACTTGCTGATGGTCAATTAATGCCTCAAGAGGGATTTGGCTTATATAAAATTACTGATCAAAGTACGATTACCTCCGCGATAAAGTATGCCTATGATGCTGGCTATCGTCTTTTTGATACCGCACAATTATATAAAAACGAAGCAGAGGTTGGTAATGCACTTCGAGAACTCAACCTTCCTCGCCAAGAGCTTTTTATAACTACTAAGGTATCTGAACCTAATCAAGGGTTTAAGCAAACAATCGCCTCTGTTAAAGACTCACTGCAAAAATTGAAACTCGATTACGTTAACCTTCTTCTTATTCATTGGCCAATTGAGCGAGCTTTCTTTGATACTTGGGCAGCCCTTGAAGAATTAAAAAGGGAAGGGCTGACTGGTTCAATCGGTGTTAGTAATTACCAAATGATTCACCTTCAGTATCTTGCTACCCAAGCGCACGAGATGCCCGTCATCAATCAAATTGAACGTCATCCTCGCCTAAATCAACAACCATTGCTCCAATACGATAAGGAACATGATATTGTTACCCAAGCGTGGAGTCCGCTGGGGCGTGGAACCATCCTCGACAATCCAACCCTCAATAAGATTGCTGCTAACCATCATAAGTCTGCCGCCCAAGTTGTCCTCCGCTGGCATTTGCAAAGCGGGGTTGCCTTTATTCCAAAATCTGTTCATGAAGCTCGTATCAAACAAAATATTAATATTTATGATTTCGTATTAAACGACGAAGAAATGACTGCTATTAATAACTTAAACAACTTTACACGCGTAGGTAAAGAACCAGCATTAGTGTATGAGTATAATCTTAAATATTAAGAAAGAGCGGTGGAAAAACTAATTTTTTATTAATGTTATAAAGGTAAATCCCCCAAAACTTAAATAGCCTAGACCCAAATTAATTTAATATTAAAATTTTTCCAGTTCATTTTACTTTATCTCCTTTTTAGATTTGTTTATATTTTAAGTATAAATATTTTTATAAAATAAAGGAGGTTTATTATGATTAATATATTAGTTAATGATGTTATACCAATTTTAATTATTATGTTATTAGGATATCTTTGTGGTAAATTCAGTTTTTTTGATAATAATCAACGACAAGGTCTAAATAAATTAGTGCTAGATATTGCTCTTCCTGCTGCACTATTTATTTCAATTGTTAAAGCCACACGAGCTATGTTTGCACAAGATGTTGTGCTGACGCTAATTTCTATTATTGGTGTTACTGGTCTTTTTATGGTAAGTTACTTTCTTGATAAATTATTTTTTCATCGTAATATTCAACAAGCCGCCGTATGTGCTTTAATTGCTGGCTCACCAACAATTGGATTCCTTGGGTTTGCTGTCCTTGATCCAATTTACGGTAATAATGTAACAACTAATTTAGTTATTGGAATTGTTTCAATTGTTGTTAATGCCATTACAATTCCCCTTGGACTTTCCTTAATTAATAAAGGTCAAGCTAAGTCAAGACAAACAACTTCGAAAAAGAAAGGAGTAACCGTTAAAGTTAAACAACATAGTGGAAAAGGAAATAATAAGACCACTAAATTAGTTGAACGAACAATTCCAGATGGAGTTCCAGTTACTGATGCTGAAGCTAAAGCATTAAAAGAAAAGGGATTAGATAGAGAAATCGACCTTATTCGTGCAGAAATTGATGATCATGCTGGTAAGGAACGTCCACTTAAAAATTCAACGCTCGAGTCAATTCTTAATGCAGTTAAACAGCCAGTTGCTGCTGCTCCTTTACTAGCTGTTATATTTGTTCTTATTGGGATTAAAATTCCAACTTCATGGGATCCGACTTTTGACCTTATTGCTAAAGCAAATGCGGGAGTTGCGGTTTTAGCCGCTGGACTTGCCCTGGCAACAGTTAAGTTCTCCATCGATAAAGAAGTATTATGGAATACGTTCTTCCGTCTTTTCCTAACGCCGGCTATTATTGTTGCCGTTGCTTATATTTGTGGAATGGGAACAGATCCAGAAAAAATCTCAATGCTCTGCCTCGCAACTGGATTACCGCCTGCATTTTCTGGAATCATTATTTCTAGTCGTTATAATATTTATGTTAAAGAAGGTGCTAGCTCAGTTGCTGTTTCAACCGTTGTCTTTGCAGGAAGTTGTATTTTCTGGATCTGGCTATTACCAATTCTTGCACGAATCTTTTAAGAATATTTCAAGCAATACAGTTTTTTAATTACTTTTGCAGAATTACCAGCAATAATGGAATCACTCCCAATCCACGCATCATCCCCAATGGTGACATCCTTACTTTGGCCATAAGCCCCATTGCATCGTAATTGTGGGTCAAGGGGATGATTGACAGTATAAATCTGCACTCGCGGTCCCAATAAACAATGCTTCCCAAGCCGAATCGGGCTGACATCAAGCATTACACAATCATAGTTAGCGAAAAAATCATCATCTACATAAATGTTATAACCATAATCACATTTGAATTGCGGATGAACTTCACACTTTTCGCCAACGTGTCCAAATAATTGACGAATCACAGTATTGCTTGCAGTCGGGTTCATCTCGCCAAGAGCATTAAAGCGCTCAACTAATTGACGGGCATATTGGCGCTCTTTAACTAATTCGGGATCGTAAACGTTAAAAACTTCCCCTGC
Source organism: Limosilactobacillus secundus (assembly GCF_020784695.1). Classification (NCBI taxonomy): domain Bacteria; kingdom Bacillati; phylum Bacillota; class Bacilli; order Lactobacillales; family Lactobacillaceae; genus Limosilactobacillus; species Limosilactobacillus secundus. Next base: position 12,087 of record NZ_JAJGUA010000029.1, on the reverse strand, counting down.
TAGCATTTTCTCTTTTTCAGTTTTCATTATTCCATCTCCTGATAAAAAATGGTTCTACTCGTCTCGAGGTTTGCCGAGTAGAACCATTTTTGTATTTTTAATTAAAATTGACTATTCAATAAAATCAACTTTAACATCTAACATTCCGAAAAGATCTTTAATTTGTTGTGGTTTCAAACTGAAGCTCAAGATTGTGTGATGACCGCCACCAGCGTGCATCCAACGTTCAGCACCTTCCTTTAAGCCAACAGTTGGTGTCCATAACTGCTTAGCAACTGGAAGATGAGGCGTTTCAGCTTCTGGCTTGTGACAATCAACTGAGTAACCAATAACCTTGTAACCATCGTTGAAGTATGAAAGGGTAACATCGACAGCCTTACCTTCCCGGCCAGTAAATACTAACCGTGCTGGGTCATCTTTACCCCCAATGTCTAATGGGTGAACTTCAACCCGTGGTTTATCTGAAGCAATTGTTGGGTCAACTTCAAGCATGTGTGAACCAAGAATTGCTTGGTGGCCTGGACGAAGGTCTAATGTGTAGTCTTCCATAAAGGCAGTAGCAACATTATCAGCAGCAATCTTCAATAAGCGGTCCATTCCGGCAGACTTCCAATCACCTTCAGCACCAAAGCCGTAGCCATCACGCATCAATAATTGAGCAGCTAACCCAGGTAATTCTTCAAGGCCATGCAAGTCTTCAAAGTTAGTGGTAAATCCAGTGTAGCCTTTTTCATCCATAAACTTCTTCAAACCAAGGTATTCACGAAGTTGGTAACGAACTGAGTGTTCATAGTGTTCCTTAGTATTGTCACCTTGGACCATTTCGTAACGACTTGCTAGGTCCTTGTAAGCAGCATCAATTTCATCTTCACTGATACCATTTACATATTCTACTAAGTCACTTACTGGCCAGTAGTCAACAGTCCAGCCAAGGAACATCTGGGCTTCAACTTTGTCACCTTCAGTAACGGCAACATTCCGCATTGTATCGCCAAAACGAACAATCTTAATGTTAAAGCTTTCGTTGTAAGCAACTGCAACATTTTGCCAGTCAGCGATTTCTTCTTGAACTTCTTCATCACCCCAGAAGCCGTAAACAATCTTGTTATGCTTTTGTAAACGAGCGTTAATGTAAGCATATTCACGGTCACCATGAGCTGATTGGTTTAAGTTCATGTAATCAAAGTCAATGGTGTCATATGGAATCTTGTTCAAGTATTGAGTTGCTAAGTGAAGGAGTGGCTTTTGTAAAAGCTTAGTTCCTCGAATCCAGTTCTTTGCTGGTGAGAAGGTATGCATCCACGTCATAACACCGGCAACCTTGTCATTGTAGTTAGCTTCCTTCATAAACTTAGTGATTCCTTCAGCAGTTGTCATCACACCCTTGAAGACAACCTTGTAAGGCAACTTACCACTTTCGTTTAACTTATTAACAATATCTTCAGCATCAGCAGCAACTGACTTTAATTGTTCTTCACCGTAAAGGAATTGACTACCAGTAACAAACCAAAATTCGTAATTCTTAATATCCATGAGATTACACTCCTTTTATCCTAAAAAGTTTTTAAATGTAGCTACCAAATTAATTAAGCGTGAACTGCATGATCTTTTGAATGCGCATTATTTTGTCCGTAATATGCATTCGCACCATGCTTGCGGTAATAGTGTTTGTCCAACAAGTATTGAGGTAAGTGAAGGTCTTGATGCGTTAATTGCATTGCATGATAATCTTCTTCTGCCACAACTTCTAACACCTTGGCATTATAAACTGCTTTATCAGGTGTTGGGCCCCAGGTAAATGGACCATGTTGCATTACTAATGCCGCTGGGGTTGCTTCATAGTCCAAGCCCCGTTCCTTGAATGAACGAACGATTACCTTTCCTGTATTACCTTCATAGTCTTCTTCAATTTCTTCCTTCGTCAAAGCATCAGCGGCTGGGACATCAGTATAGAAAGTATCAGCGTGCGTGGTATTCATCGCTGGAACATCCATCCGTGCAGCTGCAAATGCTACTGCCCAGGGTGAATGAGTATGAACGACTCCACCAATCTTTGGGAAGTGATTATAAAGGTAAGTGTGAGTAGGAGTATCACTGGATGGATTCAAGTCACCCTCGACTACCTCACCATCCAAATTGACAACAACCATATCTTCCGGCTTCATCTCTTCATATGGAACTCCAGAAGGCTTAATAACAAACAATCCTTTTTCACGGTCAATTCCTGAAACATTGCCCCATGTAAAGGAAACAAGACCTAGTTTAGGAAGCCGCATATTGGCTTCATAAACTTCTTTCTTTAAATCTTCTAACATGTACTATTTACTCCCTTTCTCTTCACGTTCTTTAATGTCATCACCAGCCAATGCTTCAACAGGTAAACCTGCTTGGTAACGAGTAATAAAGCTTTCATATCCCTTTACACCAGCAGGTTCTGGTGTAAGGGTCATGCTTTCTGGATTCTTAAAGACTTTTTCGTCAAGGTAATCTGCTAGGGATTCTTTTCCGTACGTCTCAGCATACTTAGCAAGAACCGCCATTCCCCATGGTCCACCTTCACTGGCCGTATTCATGATTGTAATTGGGATATTTAAGGCATTCGCCAAAACTTGTTGCCCAATAACTGGTGTCCCAAAGAGTCCCCCTTGCGCAACCATGACATCGGTTTGAACGTGTTCTTCATTTAGTAAGATATCCATCCCAATCTTCAATGGCGCAAACGCTGCATAGAGTTGAGTAAGGAAGAAGTTGGCGAGGCTCATCTTACTATTTGGAGTACGGACAAATAAGGGACGTCCTTCTTGAATCTTGGTAATATTTTCACCAGAAAGATAACTATAATTAATTAATCCACCAGCATCTGGATCGGAGTGAACTGTTGAATCAAAGAGAGTCTCGTAAAGCGTATTGGTATCGATCTTGGCCCCAATTGCATTAGCAAAATCTCTAAACAATCCAACCCAGGCGTTGATATCAGAAGAACAATTATTGATATGAACCATGGCTACTGGATCACCGGTTGGCGTAGTAACAATGTCAATATCACGGTGGAGTTTCTTTAATGGAGCATCCAACACATTCATTGAGAAGGCTGAAGTTCCAACTGAAATGTTTCCTGTCCTTTTTCGAACACTATTAGTTCCAACCATTCCCGTTCCTGCATCCCCTTCTGGAGGAGCCATCAAACTACCCGCTTGCAAAGTTCCACTTGGATCAAGTAATTTTGCTCCATCCACAGTTAAGTGACCTGCATCGCGTCCAGCTACAAGGACCGCTGGCAAAATATTCTTAAGTTTCCATGGATATTGTTCGACTTCTGGTAATGAATTGAACTTGTCAACAAAGTCTTGGCAATAAGTTAATGTTTGGTCATCGATTGGAAATACTCCTGAGGCATCCCCAATTCCTAAAACTTTTTCACCCGAAAGCTTCCAGTGAACATAACCAGCTAAAGTTGTAATGAAATCAATATCTTTAACATGCGGCTCCTTGTTCAAAATTGCTTGGTAGAGGTGAGCGACACTCCATCGCTGTGGAATATTAAAATCAAATAAATCAGTTAACTTATCAGCTGATTCTTCAGTGATATTATTCCGCCAGGTTCTAAACGGAACAAGTAATTGGTTATTTTTATCAAATGGTAGGTACCCATGCATCATGGCACTGACACCGATTGAACTAATTTCATCCAAGCTCACATGGTACTTGCTTTGGACATCTGCCTTAATCTTGGCATAAGCAGCTTGAATTCCTTCCCAAACTTGATCCAGCGGGTATGTCCAGATTCCGTCTTTCAATTGGTTTTCCCAGGTATAGCTCCCAGAAGAAATAGTTTCAAAATTTGGATTAATCAAGACTGCTTTAATTCGGGTAGAGCCTAACTCAATTCCTAGTGAAGCCTGACCATTTTTTACTTGTGTCGCTGTTTCACGTAAATTCATAGAGTATTCCTCCTAGTTTTCAGGATTGCTGGCCTTTACTCGACCATGATTTGTTCCTTGCTCTTCAATTTCTTCAAGAGTGTGACCACGAGTTTCTGGAACACAAATCTTAACGAAGACGACTCCTAAGATACAGATAATACCGAAGATCGCGAAAACAGCTTCTTGTGGCATGCTTGCCGTCATAATTGGGAAGATAAGACCAACTAACCATGATCCAATCCAGTTAAATGATGAAGCTAAACCAGATGCACGACCCCGGATAGCTAGTGGGAAGATTTCACCAACAAGCACCCATGTTAACGGAGCCCATGTGAAAGAGTAGAAAGCAACATAGATACATAAGAACACAACAATTGTCATCGGATTCATATTTGGCATCATCCAATTAATAACGGCTGGAAGAATAAAGGAAAGTCCCATGACAGCACCACCAACCATTAACAATGTCCGTCGGTTAAATTTATCAGCAATCCACATGTAAACCAGGGAACCAACAACTAAGATAACCCCTTGAACAATTGGCCACATTAAGTTTGAAGATGCAGCTTGGCCAGTTGCTTTTTGAACAATTAATGGAATGTAGTAGAAGATCGCATTTGCACCTTGGAACTGTTGGAAGGCTGCAACCCCAACCCCAGCAATAACTAGGTAACGATACTTGCCACTGAATAAGGTTGACCAACTTGTCTTTTGATTTGCTTGTTGTTCTTCTTTAGCAGTTTCTTTAATACTTGCCAATTCTTGATCAATTTCAGCTGGATTTTTACGAATGTAAGAAAGAACTTTCCGCGCTTGAGCTTCTTCACCTTTACGTAATAAGAACCGTGGAGATTCTGGTAAGCGCAGAACACCAAGGAATAGGATTAAAGCAGGAACAGCAGCTAATCCTAACATAAGACGCCATGCCCATTCACCAGGAAGATCTTTCAATAGGAAGTCAACGATATACGACAATAACATTCCAGAAACAATCATTGTTTGGTTAAGTCCAGATAAACGTCCACGCGCTTTAGCTGGTGCCATTTCAGACATATAGGCCGGTACCAAGGCCGATGCAGCCCCTACCGCTAAACCTAAAAGCATCCGAACAATAATCAGATAGTAGGCACTTGCTTCGCCCATGTCTGGTGAAACACCAGATAAAACGGAGAATACCATGAATACAATCGCAGACATTAAAATCATTTTCCGCCGACCAAACTTGTCAGAAAGTTGTCCAGCTAATGCGCCTCCGAAGATCGCCCCAAACATAACTGCTGAAGTAATCCATCCAACTAGAGAAGCCGCATTTTCAAGGTGCCAATCAGCTTGTAAGAAAGGCAAAGCACCAGTCATAACACCGATATCGTAACCAAATAGGATGCCCCCAAATGATCCGAAGAAGTAGATAAATGCACTTGATATTTTCTTCTCGGCTTTAGCCATTACATTCATCCTCCTTAAAAATAAAAAATAATAGTTTTTCATGAACATGAACGCGCTTTCATTGAACAATTATTACTATAAAATATTTGTACGTATAAATCAAGTGAATTATTTAAAATTGATCATAACCAATTGTGAAAAAGCGTTTTATACATTTAACAATTTCATGTCTATCTTGTAGTTAGAAGCAGTTATGCATGTGAAAAATATTTTTATTTTTTACTACTAAAAAAGACTAATTCTCGTTTAATGTAAAAAAACTGGAATTAGTCTTTAATAATCAATTAAATTTTCATTAATTATTTATACGTATAAATCTTAATGTCATTTATAAAATAGCTTCATTTGAACACTTTCATGAAAATTTCCAAAATTATGGCCATAAATTGTACAGCCTCCTTTATGAGTAGCTGTCTTTTTTACTTCAAACCGTAAAATAAATCTGTCAGGGTCATATGTTAAATCACTAAGAGATATATCTGACCACGGTTGACCATCAAGATATGTTCCGTGATCAGTAATTCTAAAAGTTTTTTGTAAACCATATTGGTTAACATTATTAGGTACCCATGATGGCGTATATTTTCCTCTAACATCTGAAAAATCTCCTGGACTCGTCCAAAATCCTAATTCTGTTCCATTTAATGAAATAGTGATATCAGAAGGCCAATTATTGTTAGAAAATGGAAATTCGCTTCCTAATTCTGCCACAATATCAAGCATTTTTAACTCATCATTTTTTTGTAAATGATTAGGAAGTTGATATTCAATATACCCGTCATTCCACCAAACCATCCCCGCCTCCATTCGATGTGGATCTGCAAAATAAGATGGATTATCTACCTTGCCAATATATCCAGTTGAACCCGCTAAGCCACAAGAAGGTTTTACAGAAAAATTAGTAAATTGTCCTACCGGCACTTCTGTTTTATGAATTTTATATTTTTCATAAATTGTCTTTGGAAAGTGAATATTAATTTGATCAACTCGTAATTTAGCAACTTTATGGTGTCCAACACGATGAAATTCAATAATATGTACATCTGCTAATTTATCCAGATGTTTTGAAATGATTGTAGAACTTAATCCAACTTCACTTGCAAGTTCCATAATACTCAACTGTTTTTTAGATAATAATTTAATCAACTTTAAACGCACTGGTGAAGCTAGTGCTTTATAGACATCAAGATAATCTACTGAAATCATAGTTTCCATCCTTTTATTCGTTCCTTTCTTCTCATCAACATATTCATTAATTGTTTTAAAAATAAAATGATTTAATTCAATTAGAACAACTTTTTAGTTGATCATTTATACATCAAATTAAACATTTTTGTTCATCAACCAAATGGTATCGCTTTCACAAAAGAATAACAATAAATAAATTTGTTGATTTTCACTAAATTTATTGAATAAATTTCACACACTACATTGAAAGCCCTTTCCGGAGGAAGTATCTTTGCATTGTAAGATATTTCTTATCAAGGAGGAATGATTTTGAGCAAACTTACCTATACTGCACCATTAATTATTCAACGTGCAGATCCTTATATTTATCGTCATAGTGACGGTTATTATTATTTTACTGCCTCTGTCCCATCCTATAATCGAATTGAAATTCGAAGAGCTCGCACAATAGAAGGCTTAGCTCATGCCGCTCCACGAACAATTTGGCGTAAGCATGACCAAGGGCCAATGAGTCAATTAATTTGGGCTCCTGAATTACACTTTATAAATGGAAAGTGGTTTATTTACTTTGCTGCTGCTGAAACAACTGCCTTCGATAAAAACGGAATGTTTCAACATCGAATGTTTTGTATCGAATGTGATAAAGAAAACCCAATGGAAAGTGAAGATGACTGGATAGAGCATGGTCAAGTTCACACACCTATAGATTCATTTTCACTTGATGCAACCTGTTTTAAGCTTAATGGCAAATTATATTATGTTTGGGCACAGAAGGATCCTAACATTAAAGGTAACTCCAATCTCTATATCGCAGAAATGCAAAATCCTTGGACACTAAAAACTATTCCAGTAATGCTTAGTAAACCTGAATATGATTGGGAAACAAAAGTATTCTGGGTTAATGAAGGCCCAGCGATTTTACATCGAAATGGAAAACTGTTTCTCACTTATTCTGCAAGTGCTACAGATGAAAATTATGCAATGGGTATGTTAACCTGTGACGAAAATGAGGATGTCCTTAATCCACAAAATTGGCATAAATCTTCTACTCCTGTCTTCCAAAGTGATATTACTCATCATCAATATGGCCCTGGTCATAATTCATTTACAGTTGCAGAAGATGGTAAAACCGATTTAATGGTTTATCACTGCCGTAATTATACAGATATTAAAGGTGACCCCTTATATGATCCTAATCGGCATACGATCGTTAAATCATTTACCTATAACAATGATGGTACCCCTAATTTTGGCAAACCTGTTCCATATAGCAATCTTTAATAAAGAAAGGAATGTATATATTTATGGATAAAACAGAAAATTCAGCAGTTGTTACTGAAAGTCGTAGTAAAGATTTTTGGGGATTTCCAGTTACCCACTTTAGTTATTTCTTCACATGGGCAATTGTGTTTGGATATCTAACGCTTTGGCTTGAACAACAAGCTCACTTTAATGGAATTGAAGCCGGATTAGTTTTCTCAATGATGTCTGGAATTTCGCTAATTTTTCAACCTGTTTTTGGTATCATTTCAGACCGACTAGTAATGAAAAAGAACTTAGTCATTACAATTTCTGTTGGAATGATCTTAATTGGACCTTATTTTCAATGGTTATTTAACCCCTTTCTATCAGTTAGTCGGTTCTTCGCAGCTCTTATCACTGGGATTTACTTGAGCTTTATTTTAAACGGTGGTGTATCTGTAATTGAACAATACGTTCAACGTGCAAGTTTAACTAATGGTTTCGAATATGGTCATTCACGAATGGGAGGCTCATTAGCCGGAGCAGTTGCTGCATTAGTTGGTGGTCGATTATTCCTTTGGAGTCCAAATTCAATCTTTTGGGCTTGTACAATTGCAGCTATTATTTTAACTTGTTGCTTTGTTTTTAGTGACAAAATTCATTTAGATAATGTTCAAGCTGCCGGAGAAGATACATCTAATAAATTAAACGTTAAGCAAATTGGATCAATTTTTAAGCTTCGAAACTTTTGGATTCTTTCCCTATTTTATATGGGAACTTCTGCTATCTATGATGTTTTTGATCAACAATTTATTATCTTTTTCAAATCATTTTTCCATGCAGCTGCTCAAGGAACTATTGCTTATAGTTATATGACTAGTGCTCAGACTGCTTTAGAATTTCTACTAATGATCCCCATGCCATGGCTTATTAATAAAATCGGTTCACGTAACGGCTTACTTTGCTATGGGGTTATCTTAACAATCCGTATTGTAGGATCTGCTTTAGTACCTAGTTTAACGTTTGTTATTATCCTACGTTTATTAGCTGGTCTAGAAATGCCTATTTTACTTGTTTCTATTATGAAATACATTGCTGGAGCTTTTGACCTTCGTCTTTACGCTACTGTTTATGCGCTTTCCTCAAACTTTGCTAAACAAATTTCTGTTTTCTTCTTCTCATCTTTTGCAGGAAAATTATACGACCAAATTGGTTTTCAACATACATATTTGATTTTAGGAATTATAGTTGGAATTGTTACCCTTATTTGTGCCTTTACACTTACTAAAGAAGATCCTGTTCAAGCAGGTGAAATTAAAGAAAAATCTAATTGAAATTCATACTAAAAAACGAAGTTGAGATATATCAACCATCTCTCAACTTCGTTTTTTAGTTATACATATTTTAATTAAATTTCTAGATTCTTTAACTCTAGTAAAATTGTATTTTCGACTACTGATCCATTACGAGCAATACTAAGGCTTTCAGCAATCTTTAAAGCTTTTTTAGCTTCTTCTTTGTTGTTCTTTAAGATATAGCTACGACCTATACAAAGATATAGTTCATCTAATAAAAATAATGAATCATGTTCTCGACAAAGTTCAACTCCTTTATTAGCAACTTCAATAGCGTTATCCGGATCTTCAAGTTGAAGATATAATTCTGCAATTTGACAATCAATTGATGCCCATTGACGAAGGCTTCCAATTAATTTTTTATTATCAATCAGTTTTACAGACCGGTTAGTTAACCGTGCTGCCCGTTCTTTATCACCACGTTTTAAGTAAGCAAGCGCCATTCCTGCAGTTGTCATGGCTAAATAAATATTAGCACTAGTAGTAGCAAATTGAGTTAAAACAAGTTCAAAATTAAAAATGGCTTCATCAATTTGATTATTTTCAACTTGAACCATTCCTACTAGATAGTAGTAACGTTGTTTATCAAAATCACTTTCTAGATTTTTTACATGAACCTTCTTCAAAAGCGCTGAAGCATCTTCAAAGTTGCGGGAAATCAAATTATCAACAATTTGGTTGAATGTTTCATTAATTCCACTAACTTCATTTTCGACAATTCGATCAGAAGAAATATTTAAGCGTTCACATATTGCCGTTAAAATATCCATTTTGGGTAAGCGATTTTGTTTTTCCATTAGGCTGATTGTCGCTTGAGTACAAATCCCTTCAGCTAAAGCCGTTTGGGACAATCCACGCTTGCGACGAATTTGTTTTAATACGTCTCCTCGGAGTCTCATTGTTTACCTTCCTTAATCATAATTGTTGAATATAAAATATGTACTCTATGAACTGTACCATTGCCAATCGTATTATACCACCATTAGCAACAAAAATTACTTTGGTTTTATCTAGGCCTTTTATTATAGACCAAAAATAAATCAATACTATTTTTATGCTTAAAATGCAATAAATTTTATAAAAAATAAATGCTTATAACCATCTTCACAGTCACCCCCGCAATGGTTATAAAGTATTATAAGTAGCGTGACTGTAGGTTACTCTAACGCTTACAAAAACTACGTATCTTCATTATATTATAAATTTTTCTTACTGCAATACTAAACCACGGATTTTATACCATTATGATAATATTTACTTTCTGTTACAATTCTAATAATAAAAATAGTTAGCACATTGTCCTCACAACATCCTAACTATTAAATAACTATTCTTTAGTCTTCGTTATATTTCTTTTGACCAACCCGTTCAGTACCAAGCTTACGGAAATCATATTTAATCTTGCTGTTTCGTTCAAATTCTTGTAATCCTAATTGAATTAACCGATCAATTAAGTCGGAATATGAAATACCAGAAACTTCCCACATTTGAGGATACAAACTAATGTTAGTAAAGCCTGGTAAAGTGTTTGGTTCACCAAGATAAGGGACATTATTGCTGTCAACTAAAAAGTCAATCCGAGCCATTCCCTTCATTCCTAATGCCTTGTATGCCTTCAAAGCCATATCTGTAATTTCATCAACCAAGTATTGTGGTAATTTAACAGGAAGTTCAAAAACAACCCCACTGGCATCCACAAACTTGTTTTCGTAATCATAGAATGGATCATCCTTAGGTACACGAACAGCTCCTAACTTAGAGGCAATTGGGTGTTCATTTCCTAAGATTGAAATCTCAATTTCTTGAGGATTAGCGATTCCTTGTTCTACTAAGATCTTGTAGTCATACTTAAAAGCATCGTCTAACGCTTTTTCGTATTCTTCGGCGTTAGTAACTCGGTGAATTCCAACGGAGGAACCTTGCTTAGCTGGCTTTACAAAAGTGAGATTGCCTAATTTTTCTTCAATCCGTCCCCATGAATAGTCAGCCCGGTTTTCTGGCGTAACTACTACATAAGGGGTGTTGCGAATACCAGCTTGACTAATAATCTTCTTAGTAAGATCCTTGTCAAAAGACATTGCACTAGCTGCAATATTTGAACCAACGTATGGTTTATTAAGAAGCTTAAAGAGACCTTGAATTGTACCATCTTCACCTAAATTACCATGGATAACAGGGAAGAAGAAATCAATTTCCTTTTGTTCGTTTAAGGCCATAATTGGTGCTAATGGACTACTCATATCCATCTTTTGATATGCTTCCGCTACCACTTGGTCTTCAGGTTCGCCATCAAAGATCTTTTGGGAATCCTCATTGCCTAATAGAATTCCATCCTTTGTAAACATAAAAAGACTTACATCATACTTTTCTTTATCAAGAGCATCATAGATATTATGTGCTGATCGCTTTGACACATCATGTTCAGAGGAGTTGCCACCAAATAATAAAGCGATGTGTAATTTTTTGGTCATAATAAATACCACCTTAAATATTTTTATCTTAGCCGTTTTCCTAGAACCTTAAGTATAACATGAATTAGAAAGATCCGCTAATACTAAATAAGAGGGACTGTGACATGAGTTAAGTTACTTTCATAAAAAGGGGTATACACTTTCTGGTATGGATAGAGATTCCATGCCAGATTTTTTTATACAAAAAAGAGGACATTTGCTGTTCCCTCGTTATACAATCAATTCACCACAAAAATCATGAAAGAAGGTTAAACAAATGTCCCATAATGATTCTATCTTAAATATTCTTGGAATTAAAGATAAAAATATTAAAATCATTTCTGTTGAAGAAGCTGAACATAACGATGATTCTGTTAAAGAGTATATAACGCTAATAACAGCTACTCTTTCTTATCCGATTAATCGTTGTCGTAACTGTGGCTTTCCCACAGTTAATAAGGATGGCTTTCGCAAAACTCATGT
>NZ_JAJGUA010000028.1:0-78428 GCF_020784695.1 Limosilactobacillus secundus | reverse complement strand
TTTTGCTAATCAAAAATTTTTCTTTTTAAGAATTGATTGTATTTTTTCATAAAAAAAAATACCCCCTACATTTTCGTAGGAAGTATTTTTAGTCAACCATACCAGTTGACAGATACCCATAAAAAGCAAATACGCAGTACAACAATGGCCTCTAACGTCCGGCAAAACCGGACGTTAGAGGCCTATTGTTGCTTGCGGGGGCTCGAAAACGAAGTCACAAGTGACTTCTGTCTCGCTCCCTCCTATTTTTTTATTTAATTTCAACAATCCAATTTTTTTTCATATCGCTCGAACTTAAGCCAGTCGGATCATCAATAATAGCTTCATTTATTTTGGTAATCTTACCATCAATGGGGCTATCCACATCGGTAACAGCTTTTTCTGCTTCAACCGCAATAAATTTGTCAGCTTGTTTCAAGGTTGTCCCTACTGCCGGTACATCGATGAAACTTACTTCTCCTAACTCATCACGGCCTTCATCGTTTAAACCGATACGCTTAGTACCATCTGCTTGTTCTTTTACCCAAAAATAATCTTTTGCCATTTTATGACCTCGCTATCTAAATTCACGATTACTACTAAACATATAAGAATGATGGTGGTAACGCATCGACATCACCATTCCAATCCCAATCAGGTTACCAATTAACGAGGATCCCCCAGCACTAATAAATGGCAACGGAATACCTGTTAATGGTAATAGACCAATATTCATTCCAATATTTTCAAAAACATGGAATAAAATCATCATGATAACTCCCGTTGAAATATAAGCATAAAATTCGTTCTTGGTATCGAATGTTACTCGAATCATTAAGTAGATCAGTAACAAGTAAATGAGGATTAATAAAACTCCGCCAATAAACCCAAAATTCTCACCAATAACGGAAAAAATCATATCTGATTCACGAACTGGTACATACACTTTTGAGTTATTAAAACCAGTCCCAGTAATACCACCAGAACCAACGGCCTTAATACTCTGCCATAACTGATACCCTTGATTAGTTGTATCCTGTTCTGGATGAAGCCAGGTATCAACCCGATCAAACTGATATGCTTGAAATCCAATATGTTCAAGTATTTGTCGTCCAACCGAACTAGTTACCATCGCTAAGGCGGAACCACCAACAACAACTAGTATCGTAACTGCTGGTGCTAAAATTCGCCAAGTTACTCCAGAAACTAAGACCATTCCACAGAAAATAGCGAAGAATACTAATCCAGTCCCAAAGTCATTTTGAAACTTAAGGGAAATCAAAATTGGTAATAGCCATAAGAACATTGTTCCAATTAATCGCCAATCTGAATCAACTGTATGCACACTATATCGATTATTATGAGTCGTAATAACACGCCCCATCATTAAAATATAAGCAGGTTTCATTATTTCTGAGGGCTGAAACGTAAATGGTCCAATTGCAAACCAACTCTTAGCCCCTGTACTAGCATAATAAGCTCGACTATAAAAGACTAAGATTGCGAACATTAGAAATACACTTAGCCAGTATACAATTGGTGCTAATTTCCATAATTGTTCAGCATCAAATTGCATAATGACAATAATAAGGATTGTTCCAACCGCATACCAAACCAACTGGGTAATAACCTGTCGTGCTACACTAGTTTGCTGCCGATCATGAACTGCCGCTACATATATTGAGGCAAGACCAATCAAGGCCAACAAAAGAACACAGAATATAATTCCCCAGTCAATCCGACTTTCTACATCATTTTGCGAACGTTGCATTACCAAACTCCTTTACAAATTATTAATCAAAGAGGATGGTTCACCAAACTAATGCTGGTGAAGATGATATTGTTGAAGGACTATTTCTAATCCCTCTTCTTGAGAACGAACATAAAATTCACTCTGGTCACTTATCAGCATTGCTTTGAAACGTTCATTATCGGTTACAACTTCACCAATCAATCGGTCTCCAATAAAAATTTGTTGAACCGGTTGATTACGACGTTCAATATCTTTAACGCTGACTTCTACTTTTTTATCTTTCTTTGACACTTTTTCACCCTTAATAACTATTATTATCCCTGACGACGAAAAGTAAAATGATTAGGTACTGGATCATAGCCACCACGAGAAAACGGCTGACAACGAAGGAGCCGCCAACTGCCGAGCAATATTCCCTTTAAGCCAAAGCGTTGAAGAGCTTCTAACATGTACTGTGAACACGAGGGGGTAAAGCGACATACGCGAAATGGTCGTTGGGCAGAAATTCCTTGTTGATACCAGCGTATAAGGTCACATAAAATCCTTACCATTTTCAAACTACTTCTTTCGTTCAGTCTTTTGCATCCGTTCTAACATTTCACCAGCACCCTTAGCAACATTGTCTAATGGGTCTTGTGAAACAACAACCGGTACTTTTAGACGAGCACTGAATAATTGATCGACACCCTTTAACAAAGAAGTACCACCAGTTAACATTATTCCTCGGTCAATAATATCACTAGCTAACTCTGGTGGAATTGTTTCTAATACATTTACAGCGGCTGAAACAATCTGTTCAAGCGTATCATGCAATGCTTCTTCAATTTCATTTTCATTAACTGTGATTTGCTTTGGCATTCCAGTAGCTACATCACGACCACGAACATCCATTGTTTCAGGATCATCAGTCCGTAATGCAGTCCCAAGTTCCATTTTAATCTTTTCGGCAGTATGTTCACCAATTACTAAGCCGTGCTTATTCTTAATGTAAGAAGCAATATCACTATTCATCTTATCACCGGCCATTCGAATTGACTGGCTTGAGACAATATCTCCTAATGAAAGAATGGCGATATCACTGGTACCACCACCCATATCAATGACCATGTTTCCACGAGGTTTAAAAATATCTAATCCAGCACCAATTGCTGCTACTTTTGGCTCGTATTCAAGGTAAACTTTACCACCACCAGATTGTTCAGCGGCTTGAATAATTGCCTTCCGTTCAATCTCAGTAATATTTGTTGGTGCGCAGATCATGATGTTTGGCTTTGACATAAACCCTTTAACGCTTAGTTTACCAATAAAGTAGGAAAGCATTTCTTGAGTAACATCAAAATCAGAAATAACACCATCCTTTAATGGACGAATGGCCCGAATGTTACTAGGAGTGCGTCCAACCATTCGGTATGCTTCTGAACCAACAGCCAATACTTTATTGGTTTTTGTATCAACCGCCACAACTGACGGTTCATTTAGAACAATACCCTTGCCTTGAACATAAATCAAAACATTGGCAGTTCCCAAATCAATTCCAATATCCTTTGCCATTAATTTCTTCTCCTTTTAGCTAGTTAAGTTTTAACGCTAAACTCGTTAATATCGTTCGTAATTATACCACAAAATAGGGATCCAGATAGACGTCGCTTACGAATCTTTAATCTTGATTTGTTTTATTCTTAGAGGGCTTTATTGCCAATTTAATTTTATCCTCGACATCAATTCGATCAATCTTGGCCCCTAATTGTTGTAACTTTTGGTGAAAATGGTAATATCCCCGATCAATATATTTTAGGTTACGAACCTGGGTAATTCCATCAGCAACTAACCCGGCCAGCACTAAAGCAGCCCCTGCTCGTAAATCAGAGGCAGCTACTTCAGCGCCACTAAAGCGCGTGGGACCGTTTAAAACCGCAACGGGACCATTAATTTGAAAATCGGCATTCATTCGTCGTAATTCTTCTAAATGCATAAAACGCTTCTCAAAGATCGTTTCGTCTAAGGTACTGGTCCCATTTGCCAAAAGCTGAAGAACGGACATTTGTGGTTGAAGATCAGTAGGGAACCCCGGATATGGAAGGGTCTTAATATTTGTGGGAATTAGAACAGAAGTCCCAAGAACACGGATTCCATCTTCTTGAACGATAACTGTCACACCCATTTCTTCCAATTTAGCAATTAGTGAGGTGTTATGCTCAGCAATTGCTCCTTCCACCACGACATCACCATTAGTAATGGCTGTCGCAATCATAAATGTTCCTGCCTCAATTCTATCTGGCATTACTGTATGTTCACAACCATGAAGGAAATTAACCCCTTGAATGCGAATAATGTCTGTTCCAGCACCATGAACACGTGCACCCATTTTATTCAGCATGTTTGCTAAATCAACAATTTCAGGTTCACTGGCGGCATTTTCAATTGTTGTAATTCCCTGCGCAAGTGTTGCTGCCATCATCAGATTTTGCGTTGCACCGACACTAGGAAAATCTAGATAAATATGATCACCAATTAAGTGTTCAGCCCGCGCTTCTAAGTATCCATCGTGTTGCTCAATAACCGCTCCTAATTGACGTAATCCCTTAAGATGTAAGTCAATTGGCCGGGATCCAATCGCACAGCCACCAGGAAGCGCAATTTGCGCATGACCTGTCCGAGCTAGTAAAGGTCCTAAGACTACCATCGATGCCCGCATCCGGCTAACATATTCTAATGGTGCTTCAGATGATACAGGGTCAGCTGCGTCAATCGTCAAAACATGCTTATTTTTATCAAAATCTACTTTTATATTTAAGAACCGTAATAACTGATTCATTGTCGTTACATCTGATAAAATGGGAACATTTGATAATTTAATGTTTCCGCTAGAAGCCAAAATAGATGCTGCTTGAATTGGTAAGACTGCATTTTTTGCTCCTTCAACTCTAACTCGACCGGTTAACCTCTGACCGCCCTTAACAACAATTTTTTCCATAAGATCCTCCAGTAAATACTATCGAATTAAATATGTCAAATTACCAATTGCACTTAGAATATTTAAGAAAAATGTCGCACATAAATATCCTAGTCCAGTTGCCATCAAAACAATAAGTAGAGGCAATGTACGTGGTGGTCGGTTAAAAAAATGCTCAAAATGTATCCCTTGAATAGCAAAAAACGCTAACCAGACAAATGCCAGTTGCACTATTATTTCTATTAGCGCTCGTAATCCTGTAATTTGCAATCGATCACCCTCTTTTAAACTAAATTTAATCATATCATATCACATGATTAAATTATTAATTCGTAAAAAAGCTTAATGATCTTTTAAATGAAAAAGAAATGAGACTAAACTTGCTTGCGAATTTTTATTCTCATCCCCGTAAAGATGGCTGGTATCTACTGCGTTTTAGCAGTTTACACTTTAAAAAAATAAAGAGGCTATTGAAAAAACGAAGTTTTTTCAATAGCCTCTTTATTTATACGAACTTTATTTAAGAGATCGTGGAAATTAACCCCAAGGCTTGGGAGTAAGTCCGAACGATAATCAGCCCGTGCCGTGCTAATCACCGTTCTATCCTCAGCCCACCGCCTTGTCAAGAATCCCACTCACTTTTGATATTATACCTTAGATATTGCGTTGCTTAGAAGCAGCATTCAAACGGTTAATTGCACGCTTAAGGTGAACTTCTGCACGTGATAAATCGCTTTGGTTATGCTTCTTCTTTGCTTCTTCGATTGCAGACTCAGAACGCTTTTTAGCTCTCTGTGCCCGCTCAACGTCAATTGTTTCAGGCATTTCAGCACTATCAGCTGCGATTGTAGCATTTTGACCATCAAATTGAATGATCCCACCGTTAACCGCTGCAACTTCATCAGTGCCTTCAGAATGTTTAATTCGAACTGTACTGATTTCAAGCGCAGCAATTAATGGTACGTGGTTAGCCATGATTCCCATTTGTCCACCAGCAGTGTTCATAACGAGCATGGTAACCTTATCATTATCATAGACGGTGCCATCTGGAGTAATAATAGTGACCTTAAAAGTATTTTCAGCCATAATTATCCCTCCTAGTCTTCTGAGCTATCTTCGTCAGTATCAGCCTTCATTTTCTTTGCCTTTTCAACAACGTCTTCAATTGGTCCAACTAACCGGAAAGCTTCTTCTGGAAGATCATCATACTTACCAGCAAGAATTTCCTTAAAGCCTTTAATTGTTTCCTTTAATGGAACATATTTACCAGGTAAACCTGTAAATTGGGAAGCAACACTAAAGCTTTGGGAAAGGAAGTTTTGAATCCGCCGGGCACGAGCAACGATTGTCTTTTCTTCGTCAGATAATTCATCCATACCTAAAATAGAGATGATATCTTGAAGTTCATGGTATCGTTGAAGAACGTGTTGAACCTGTGTAGCAACTTCATAGTGTTCTTTACCAACAATTTCTGGGGTAAGAGCAGTAGAAGTTGAAGCTAATGGGTCAACGGCTGGATAAATACCAATTTGAGTTAATCGACGTTCCAAGTTAGTAGTTGCATCCAAGTGGGCAAATGTCGTAGCTGGTGCAGGGTCGGTATAGTCATCGGCTGGAACATAAACGGCTTGAATAGACGTAATAGATCCCTTCTTAGTTGAAGTAATCCGTTCCTGTAACTGACCCATTTCAGTAGCTAATGTTGGCTGGTAACCAACGGCAGAAGGAATCCGACCCAAGAGGGCAGAAACTTCTGAACCAGCTTGTGTAAACCGGAAGATGTTATCAATAAAGAGCAAAACATCTTGTCCCTTTACATCACGGAAGTATTCCGCAATTGTTAAACCAGTTAAGGCAACCCGCATACGGGCACCAGGTGGTTCGTTCATCTGACCATAAACCATGGCCGTCTTTTCAAGAACTCCAGAGGCCTTCATTTCATAGTACATATCATTACCTTCACGGGTACGTTCACCAACCCCTGTGAAGACAGAAATACCATTATGACCTTGAGCAATGTTATGAATCAATTCCTGAATCAAAACGGTTTTACCAACACCGGCACCACCAAATAGACCAATCTTACCACCACGAACATATGGAGCTAGTAAATCAATAACCTTGATCCCAGTTTCCAAAATTTCGGTAGCATTATTTAAGTCATCATACTTTGGTGCATCACGGTGAATAGGCATCCGCTTTGCATCAGGACCAAATTTCGGTCCGTTGTCAACAGGTTCCCCTAAGACGTTAAATACTCGTCCCAGAGTATCATCACCAACTGGTACACTAATTGATGCGCCAGTGTTTTCAACTTCCATACCACGTTGAAGACCATCAGTACCGTCCATGGCAATTGTTCGAACAACACCATCACCTAATTCCAAGGCAACTTCAGTTGTTAAAGTCTTACCATCGCTTTCCTTAATCTTCAAAGCGTCATTAATTTCAGGAAGTTTTTCGTCTAAGGGAAATTCAACATCAACAACCGGTCCGATAACTTGTAAAACTTTACCAGAACTCATGTTGTTTCCTCCTACGTTAGAAAAAATTATTCTTGAGCAGTCATACCACCAGTAATTTCTGTAATTTCAGTGGTAATTGCTGCTTGCCGTGCTCGGTTATATTGCAATTCGAGAGTAGAGATAATGTCATCAGCATTATCTGTAGCTGAGCGCATTGCATTCGCACTTGAAGAGTGTTCTGATGTCTTAGCATCAAGAATCGCTCCATAAATCAAACTTTCTGCATATTGGGCAACCAATGCAGAAATGATTTCTGTATCTGACGGTTCAAATTCATACTCGGCTGAAACGTGCGCAGTACTTACATCAGAATTATTTAATTCTGTCTTTTCTTGTGCTTCATTTTCGTCATTGAGTAATGACTTTTCAGTAATCGGGAGTACATCGTGAACAATAACATTTGATGTGATCCGGTTAACGTAATGACTATAAACCATATACATTTCATCAAATACTTGGTCACTGTACATTTGAACAGCGGTTTTCACAATACTATGAACTTCACGATAGGTAGGAACATCGCTAACGCCTGAATATTCGTAAACGACATTCATTCCCCTCTTCTTAAAGAATTCTGTCCCTGTTTTACCGACCGTCAGGAATACTGTGTTGTCTTTATCAAGATTGTGCTTAGCCATCATATCTAACGTTTGCTTGATAATATTACTGTTGTAACTACCAACCAAACCTCGGTCAGACGTAATCACAAGCACCCCAGTCTTTTTAACTGCGCGCTTTTTAAACAGTGCAGCGTAAACATCATCTTGCGAAGCTGCAGATGTTGCGCTGTGAGATTTAACCAGATCAGACAACATTTGCTTAACCTTCTCAGCATATACTTCGTAGGTCTGAGTGTGGTGTTGAATTTGATTCAGTTTTGCGGTTGAAACCATTTGCATCGCCGAAGTAATCTGACGCGTACTTTTAGTGGAATCAATCTTATGTTTAACTGCAGCGAGTGAAGCTGGCACTAAATCTCACCGTCCTTTCGACTAATCATCATTAACTATTTTTCTTCAGCGACTTGCTTTTTAGTCCCTTGAAATGTTTCAGAGAACTTAGCAACAGCATTTTGCAAGTCATCGCCTTCTGGTAGCTTACCAGTCTTCTTGATGGTGTCGTAGAGGTCTTGGTGGTTAGCATGCATGTAAGCAGCCAATTCACTTTCGTAACGTTGAACATCTTCAATTTCGACTTTATCGATATAGCCACGTGAAAGAGCAAATAATGTTACAACTTGTTCTTCTACTGGGAGCGGGTCATGCAATCCCTGCTTTAAGACTTCCATAGTCCGTTGACCACGAGCCAATTTAGCCTGAGTAGCTGCATCAAGGTCGGAACCGAATTGAGCAAAGGATGCTAATTCGTTGTATGAAGCAATATCCAAACGCAAAGTACCAGCAACTTTCTTCATTGCTTTGATCTGAGCGTCACCACCAACACGAGAAACTGAAGTACCAGCATCGATAGCTGGACGTTGACCTGCATAGAATTCATCTGAATCTAAGAAGATCTGACCATCAGTAATAGAAATAACGTTAGTAGGAATATATGCAGAAACATCACCAGCTTGCGTCTGAATGATTGGTAAAGCGGTCATTGAACCACCACCAAGATCATCAGACAAACGAGCAGCACGTTCTAGCAACCGTGAGTGAGTATAGAAAATATCACCAGGGTAAGCTTCACGACCAGGAGGACGACGAAGAATTAATGAAAGTTCACGGTATGCATCCGCTTGTTTTGATAAATCATCATAAACAATAAGAACATCTTTACCGTTGAACATAAATTCTTCACCCATCGCAGCCCCTGCATATGGCGCAATGTATAACATTGGAGCAGGATTTGAAGCACTAGCTGAAACAACAATTGTGTAATCTAATGCTCCATACTTACGAAGGGTTTCAACACTAGCCCGAACAGTTGATTCCTTTTGACCAATAGCAACGTAAATACAAATTACGTCTTGGTTCTTTTGGTTAATAATAGTGTCTAACGCAATGGCAGTTTTACCTGTCTTACGGTCACCAATAATCAATTCACGCTGACCACGTCCAATTGGAACTAAGGCATCAATAACCTTAATACCAGTTTGAAGTGGTACACTAACACTCTTACGCTCCATAACACCTGGAGCTTTACGTTCAATTGGACGAGTTTTGTCTGTCTTAATCTCACCAAGACCGTCAATTGGACGACCTAATGAGTCAACAACCCGTCCTAATAATGCATCGCCAACGGGTACTTCCATGATTCGACCCGTCCGCTTAACGGTGTCTCCTTCACGAATGCCTGTGTAATCCCCTAAAATAACAATACCTACATCATTACTTTCGAGGTTTTGAGCCATTCCGTAGACCCCGTTACTAAATTCGAGCAACTCACCAGCCATAGCATTATCTAAGCCATCGGCACGAGCAACCCCATCACCAACATAGGTAACAGTACCGGTTTCTTCGACAGATACTTTGTCTTGGTAGTTGGCGAGTTGTTTTTTGATGAGTGAACTGATTTCCTCAGTTTTAATGCTCATAAAGGTCTCACCTCTTTGAAAAAAGATATATTTATCTAACTAGTAAACGACGAATTTGCTTAATCTTTGAGCTGAGACTACCATCTAATGTTTTATTATCAACATGGACAATAACCCCACCTAAAATTTCTGGATCAACATGTTCTGTTAAGGTAACTTCATTAGCACCAAAACGTTTTGCAAGATTAGCCTTCAGTTGATCCTCTTGTTGTTTATCGAGTTGGATCGCTGTGGTAACGTCAGCATGCATCCGCTTCATTTTACGGTCATACCGCCGTTCAAACTCATCAATAATTGCGACCATGCAGTCAATACGGCCGTAATCGAAAACCATTTGAATTAAGTTAGCAACATACTTTGAAGCACCTTGCTGTAAATCTTTAATCAATGATTTCTTTTCATCAAGTGACAGTTGAACTCCCGCAAGTGCGGCGTCCAATCCCTCGTTGTCCTCAAAGACTTGGCGTAAAGCAATCAATTCTTGATAAGTTTGATCGAGTTCGTTATCAGCATCGACCAATTCAAACAGCGCTTTCGCATAGCGATCAGCAACTGTCTTCTTATCAAGACTCATGTTCTACCAACCCTTCGATATAAGAATCGATCAATTCTTTTTGATCGTCTGCCTTTAATTCTTTTTGGATGAGTTTGGAAGCAATCTCAATAGATAAGTTTGCAACGTCATCCTTAGCACTGTTTAATGCATCGCGACGTGCTTGCTCAGCATCTTTTTGTGCTTGTTGCTTGAGAGCTTGGGCATCTTTTTGCGCTGTTTCAACAATCTGTGCTCGTTGAGTTTCCCCAGACTTTTTAGCATTACTTACAATCTCAGCAGCTTCTTGCCGTGAGCTTTGTAACTCAGCTTGTCGCTTTGCAGCCATCTTTTCAGCACTTTCACGTGAACGAGCAGCATTATCAATGTCATTAGCAATCTTATCTGCACGTTTCTTCATCATATCTGTTACTGGTTTCCAAGCAAAATGCTTAACTAATAGCATTAAGATGATAAAAGTAACGATGTAGAATACCAAGTCACCAATGTATAAACTGTTTGATTCAGCTAACACACTGTTTACAAACATCTATTGACACCTCCTTATCTTAAAATAAAAAACTTAAAATAATTACTTGTTCATAACAAGGAAGCCAATAACGATGGCAATAATAGGCATGGCTTCAATCAAACCAACACCAATAAACATCGTTGCTTGTAATCTACTTTGTAATTCTGGTTGACGTGCGATACTGTCAACTGTGTGTCCGATTAAGATACCGTCACCGATACCACCACCGATAGCGGCACCCATAGCCGCGAGTCCTGCAGCAATTGCTCCTAATGCCATTTTAAAATTCCTCCTTAGGGATTATTATTCGGAAATCTTCCGAGAAATATAAACCGTCGTTAATGTTACAAAGACATATGCCTGAATCGAACCGATAAATACGGAGAACCCTTGCCATGCTAGTTCCAAAAATAGTCCTGGAATAATGGTTAGGATTCCATGTGAGAATGCCATATTAGCAATCAAACTCATTAAAAGTTCACCGGCAAAAATGTTACCAAAAATACGGAGACCAAGAGTTAAGAAGTTAGCAAAGTCTTCGATAATGTTAACAGGAAGCATTAACGTAAATGGTTTAGTGTATCCTTTCAGGTATCCACCAAGGCCATTATGTGCTACTCCAGCAGCGAATGCTAATACCATTACCATTAAAGAAAGTGTTAACGTAACAACTGGATCTGCCGTTGGACTTCTAAGTACTTCAGCTCCGTTCCAATGGAATTGGAAAATTAAACCGAATTGGTTTGCAAAGAAGATGAAAACAAACAAAACAAAGGCAAAGAAACTATAGTGACCTTGTTCGGATGCTGGCATCTGACTTCGCACAATTCCATTAGTGAAATCAACTAGCCACTCAAATACATTTTGTGCACCAGTAGGCTTCATTTGGATCTTTCGTGACATCCCGTAAAGAGTGAAGAACACGATTGCGTAGATAATCAGTCCAGAAACAATGTTCGTAGTATTGAACGTGAGTCCGAAAAGCTTAAAAGTTAAAGCATCACCGCCCATTCATATTCCACCTCTTTCCTTATAACAATAATTTGGCTTGTAAATTGGATGAACGTTGCAAATAAAACGAACTACCCCAAGTTACGAATGTTAATATATCATTAATTTCGTTAAAATTCAAAAAAACATTAGGTTTATATAGACCTACTAAGCAATTGATAAGCACGGAAAGAAAACGCTTTCGCAACTTTGATAAACTTTTTCTTACAATCTGTTTTTTTCCACGACCTCTTAATTTTTTTGTTTTGTTATCATACGAAAAAGCAGAGTAAGAGGTCGGATGCCCTATCTCACTCTGCTTAAATAAACTAAAAAAATTCCAACTACATTTCACTTTTGGCTTGTTGTGGAAGAATTAAATTCATTATTATTCCGAGAACAGCTGCAACTGCTAATCCAGAGAATTGATATTTCCCTAATTGAAGATAGGCATTTCCAATCCCAATTACTAAAATAACCGATGAAATCATCAAATTTCTTTTTTCATTAAAGTCAATTTTGTTTTCAATCATTACGCGCAATCCACTAGAAGCAATCACCCCAAATAATAGGAATGAAATCCCGCCGATAACTGGTGAAGGAATCGATTCAATCAAGGCGCTTAATTTACCAATAAAGCTAAAGAAGATAGCAAATACAGCTGCTCCAGCAATAACGTAAACTGAATGGACACGCGTAATTGCCATTACCCCAATATTTTCACCATAACTAGTTACGGGAGGTCCACCAACGAATCCAGCAATAATTGAAGCAGTCCCATCTCCCGCAAGCGTATGATTCAATCCTGGTTCCTTGAAGTAATTGCGCTCAGTCAACTCATTTAGAACCATAATATGACCTAAGTGTTCTGTCATGGTAACAAAAGCAATGGGTGCCATACTCAAAATCGCACCCCAGTATAATTGGGGATGATAGTCAACAAACGGAATCTGAAAATCTGGTAAACTAAACCAGTATGCATGCGCAACTGGAGAAAAATCCACAATGCCAAATAAGACCGCAATGACATACCCAGCGACAATCCCCATCAAAATCGGAATTAAACCGAGGAATCCCTTAAAATACATATTGAAGATAACTGTTATTGCCATCGTAAGCATTGCGACCGCAAAAAAGCGCAAATCATAATGGCCAGTAGCCGAATTGATGGTAGCGTCTTTAGCGGCTGTTCCTGCTAATGACAATCCGATTACAACAACAATCGGACCGACAACAATTGGTGGCAGAATGCGGTCAATCCATTGCGAGCCAATCAACGTTACAATTACTGACACGATTAAATATACACATCCCACTGCAATGGTACCCTGTGCAATTCCGGGATAACCAGTAGTTTTCATTAAGGCCATCATCGGGACAACAAATGAGAAACTAGATCCCATGTAAGCCGGAATCTTATGTTTAGTAATGAGTAAGTACATCAAGGTACCTACCCCTGAACTAAATAAAGCAATTCCTGGATTTAATCCTACCAAGATTGGGACCAAGACAGTGGAGCCAAACATAGAAAACATATGCTGCAAAGATAAGCCAAACCACTGCCAGGGAGCTGGTCGTTCATCTACGTCTAAAACAACATTATCACGGTGCGCCATATAGATCCTCCTAAAGAAAAACGACCTTGGAATCCCTGCTCCAAAGTCGTCTCTTCCCTACTCAATCCTAACGATGGAAAGAGCATTGAGAATTTATCCGCACCTTTGAAGCCTCACAGGACTCCGATTAAAGGTCTATTTATAAGTTATTCGTATGTTACTTTGTTTTAGGGTAATTGTCAATAACTGATTTACGACGCTTTGTCATCACCCAAGCAGTCATGGGGACAGTGATCAGCACCCCAATGAAAGAGATCAGAATTTCAATCATTTCTGCCACAAAAATTTTATTATTCATAATTGTACCAAAGGAATAATGAAGGCCTAAGAACCAAATAAACAGCGCTAAGAATCCTCCAAAGAAGCCAAAGAAAAGCGTATTAAATGTTGTTCCAATAATTTGTTGCCCGATTGCCATCCCACTATGAACCAATTGCCGATTAGTTCTTTCGGGATGATTCTCAAGGATTTCCGTAAGGCCAGAGGAGATCGCCATCGCTGCTTCTGCAATTGCTCCGAGCGAACTCAAAATAGTAGTAGTAACAGAAACTTTGAAATAACTAATTCCAATTAAAATTGACATTCCTTCTAACTCATCGCTATCTTCTGTTCCAAAGCCCTGCACCATTGCCCAGTGCTCAACAATAAAGATCAGCACTAAAATTAAGCATAACACGATGAGTGAAGCATAAAATGCCGTCACGGTTGTCCGCAAATCATCTTCTCCCATGAAAATAGTTATTGCCAAAATTGTAATTCCAATAGTCACCGTTACAAATAACGGGGGAACATGAAACGCGACTAAAATAATTGCAAAATATAAAAAGCCAAAGTTAAGAAGCAAGCTTAAAAAAGCTGTCCACCCCTGTTTTCCTCCCACAAGAACCATCAAAATTAGCAATACCAAGCC
This sequence comes from Limosilactobacillus secundus, assembly GCF_020784695.1. Taxonomy (NCBI): domain Bacteria; kingdom Bacillati; phylum Bacillota; class Bacilli; order Lactobacillales; family Lactobacillaceae; genus Limosilactobacillus; species Limosilactobacillus secundus. Next base: position 64,102 of record NZ_JAJGUA010000028.1, on the reverse strand, counting down.
AAGACCTGTAATTGTCGTCATCTCTGCACCTTCTTTCCTAACAGTAACGCTCCAAAGAGACTTACAAGGGGAATTGAAAGGACAATCCCAATCCCACTAATCAGGCTTTGAATGGTCCCCAAGCTCATATTCATTGCATAGGTATAACCCCACGAGTTACCATTTTTGATATACAAAAGACTACCGGTAAAAGTATCTACCATAAAAATTAAAAACAAAACATTTATTAATGGTCCCATAATTGATTTACCAACATTGCGTCCCGAGATAAATAACTGTTTGCGGGTAACAGCTGGATTCAATTGTTTTAGCTCAAAAAGAGTGGCAATAATATCGCTTGATTCATCCATTACTGCTCCTAAAGACCCTAACAACGTTTCGGCTAAAAAAAGCGCTCGAGGAACTTGCGTAACATATTCCATTGATTCATAGTAAATCCCCCGTTCATGCGTCCACATAAATACAAGCATACTTACTCCCAAGGCAACAAATGTCCCAATAACTGTTGCTGCAAAAGTGGCCAGCATCTTTTTACTAAAACCAAGAACTAATAATAGGCTAATAAACGTAAAAATTATGGCAAGAATACTAAAAAGCAGCATGATATGCTGACCATTTTGTTTTAAGTCGATTTCAATTGCAATTATAAACAAAAGAGCATTAATAACTACGCTCAAGAATGCCAACAGCCCTGAACGTCCCATCAGGAGAAGCAACATCAAGACAACAAGCCAAAGTAAAAAGACGATTACTGTGTCCCGCTTATAACCGTTAACATTGGCGGTTAGTTTTCCGCCTCGTTTACGAAGTTGGGTTAAAAAGACCTCATTTCCTACCCGATAACGTTGATCCATCGGTTGCGAATCACTATATGTATTTTGGACTGTTAATTCTTGCCCGCGATATTTACCATTCATTAGTTTTACTTGGAGTTGTTGATAATATTGATGGTCAATATTATCAAACTGGTCTTTCACTCTTTGCTTATTCACCGTTTTTTCGCTGATTACTTTAGCGATTGGTTGTTGATAGAAATGTTCATTGTGGCTAGTAAACAATAGAACACCAATCCCGACGACTACTAAAAAAATTAACAACCAGATTCTTTGCTTTGTCCAGTATTGCTTAATCACAACTTTACATCCCCTTAGTACAACAAAACTATTGCCATTTTACTCTTAACAAGAGACAAAAAAAGGATTTAAGAAAAATCTTTACTTTTCCTAAATCCTTTTTAATTTGCTACTAGCCAATCTTGAACTAACTTTTGCACATCAATCATTGAATCACAAGCTGTAACAGCCTGTTGATAAAGTTCCTGACATTTCTTACTGTCTAATTGCTTCATCATTAAACGTGTCCGTAAAATAGAACTGGCACTCATCGAATAGACATCTAATCCCATCCCGATTAATAGTGGCAAGGCATAACGATCCCCTGCCATTTCTCCACACATCGCCACAGTTGTGTCATGAGCATGCCCAGCATCGATAATGTGCTTAATTAATTTTAAAAAAGTTGGATTTAGCGGCTGGTAAAGGTACGAAACTGAATCATTACCACGGTCAGCCGCAAAACAATATTGAATTAGGTCATTAGTTCCAATGCTAAAGAAATCAACTTCTGCAGCTAAGCGATCAGCATTTAACGCAGCTAATGGAACTTCAATCATTATCCCAAGATGGACATCGCTGCCAATTTCTGGATGATCAACAGCTAATTTTTGTTGCTCCTCATAATAAATTTTCTTAGCTGCTTGTAATTCTTCAAGCGTGGTAATCATTGGAAACATAATATTAATCTTCCCAAACTCGGATGCTCGGAGTAAGGCTCGCAATTGAGTCCTAAACATTTCTGGCCGATCAAGAGCAATCCGAATAGCCCGATACCCAAGGAATGGATTCATTTCTTTAGGTAAAGGCATAAATTGAAGTGGTTTATCTCCACCTATATCTAAGGTCCGAACTACTAATCGTTCCCCATTTAACTGTTCAACAGCTCGGCGATAAGCATTAAACTGCTCTTCTTCGGTTGGGAGATGGTCGCTTTTCATATAAAGAAATTCAGTTCGAAATAGACCAACACCATCAGCACCATTTTCTATTGCTGACGAAAGATCCACTGAAGAACCAATATTAGCTGAAATCTTATACCGCTGACCATCAGCGGTTACTGAGGGCTGATTAATCATTTTTTTCCATTGCTGACGAACATTCATAAACTTATCAGCAATTTTTTGGTATTGTTTAACATCAATTGTTGACGGTTTAACAATTGCACTGCCTTCAAAACCATCAACAATTACTCGTTGGCCATTCTGCACCTTTTTGGTTATGTCGTTACACCCAACAATTGCTGGAATCTGTAAAGAACGAGCCATAATCGCTGCGTGACTAGTTCGCCCACCCAAATCGGTAATAATTCCCTTAACAAAGCGGCCATCCATCTGTGAAGTATCGGCTGGGCCAATCGAATGGGCAACCACAATGACAGGGTGATCTAATTCACGCAAATTAGGGAGCTTCTTCCCTTCTAACTCCGCTAAAACCTGATCTTGAATATTTTGAAAATCAGTTGCTCGCTCTTGCATATATTCATTTCCGGTCATCGCCTGAAGAGTTTTGATCATCTTAGTAATTACTTCTGCAAAAGCCGATTCTGCATTTAAGCGTTGATTAGTAATCCGGTTTTCAACTTGTTTAATCATTTCAGGATCATTTAAGATTGCAATGTGAGTATCAAAAATTGCCAAATCTTCTGCATTAAGTTTATCAACAAGCTTCTTTTGGGTCTCCTTTAGTTTCTGAATGATCTTCTCAAAAGCACGGTGTAATCTTGCTTTTTCACTATCGGGGTCACTAATATGATACTTTTCAAAACTAAGATTAGGCTTCGTTAATAAGTAAGCAGGTGCAATTCCCACTCCATCACTAGCTGCGATTCCATTAATTTGGGTCTCCATTAATCAATTCCCCTTTTCTGGTATAGTACCTATTATAAGCGAAAGCCTTTTCAACACAAACAAAAAAAATAAAAGCAAGATTTGCGAAAGCTAAAAAGTTCTGCAGATCATGCTTTTATTTTTTAATAACCTACTTAGTACCAAAAAGACGGTCACCAGCATCACCTAATCCAGGAACAATGTATCCATCTTCATTAAGATGATCATCAAGTCCTGCTGTATAAATATCGACATCTGGATAAGCGTCGCGCACAGCTTTAACTCCTTCAGGGGCTGCAACTAAGCAAGCAAATTTCATATTCTTTTCTGAGCAACCACGCTTCTTTAAGGCTTCGATTGCCATCATTGCTGAACCACCAGTGGCCAGCATTGGATCAACGATGAATAATTGCCGTTCTGTAATATCATTAGGTAACTTAACAAAGTATTCATGTGGCTTTAAGGTTTCTTCATCCCGGTACATTCCGATAAAACCAATTTTAGCTGCTGGGATAAGATCAGTCATCCCATCAACCATTCCAATTCCTGCCCGAAGAATTGGAATAATCGCTACCTTTTTACCAGCCAATTCTTTCTGGGTCGTTTTAGCAATCGGCGTTTCAATTTCAACATCCTTTAATGGCATATCACGTGCAACTTCATAAGCCATTAAAGTTGAAATTTCCTTGACGGTTTCCCGGAAAAACTTTGTCCCAACATTTTTGTCCCGAATCATTGTTAGCTTGTGCTGAATCAATGGATGATCTAACACTTCAAATTTACCCATGCCTATATACACTCCTTTAAATTTCTTCACTATTCTACCAAAAAAATCAAGTCATGACAAAGGATCTTAACAACTTTTTATGTTCTAATTTTTTAGTTAATCGGATATTTTGTAGTTAGTTCATGCACACCTTTTGCTACTTCTTGTAGACACTTTTCATCAGTTGGATTAATTAAAGCTGTCCTGATTAATTCCGCAACTTTTTGCGCATCCTCTTCCTTAAATCCTCGGCTGGTAATAGCAGGAGTTCCAATCCGTAAACCACTTGTGATAAATGGACTTCGTGGGTCATTTGGAATGGCCTCCTTATTGGTTGTAATGTGGACACGGTCAAGGAGATTTTGCGCATCTTTTCCTGTTAAACCAGTCTTAGTAAGGTCCAGAACAAGAAGGTGATTTTCGGTCTTTCCTGAAACCACCCGAATTTGTTTACTAGTATTAAATACTTTTTCCATTGCTTGAGCATTTTTTACAACTTGTTGGATATATTCCGAATATTCTGGTTGCAAATCTTCATAAAATGCTTGAGCTTTCCCCGCAATTACATGTTCCAGTGGTCCACCTTGGATTCCAGGGAAAACTGCTGAATTAATTTTCCGCCCTAACTCAGTTGATTTAGAGAGGATCATTCCTCCCCGTGGGCCCCGAAGAGTTTTATGAGTAGTAGTAGTAACGACATCAGCAATTGGAAGGGGACTTGGATGGGCACCAGTTGCTACTAATCCGGCAATATGGGCCATATCAACCATCAAGTAAGCTCCAACTTCATCAGCAATCTTACGAAATGCCTGCCAATCAATAATCCGACTATAAGCAGAAGCTCCCGCAACGATTAATTGCGGTTTTACTTTTTTAGCTAGAGCCATAATTTCATCATAATCAAGCTCTTCAGTATCTGGACTTAGGCCATAGCCATACGTCTTATATAATTTTCCGCTAAAATTAACTGTTGCTCCGTGAGTTAGGTGCCCTCCAGCATCCATCCCCATTCCTAAAATTACATCTCCAGGTTTGAGGAGTGCTTGATAAACTGCCATGTTCGCCTGCGATCCAGAATGAGGTTGAACATTAACATATGCTGCATTAAATAACTTTTTAGCATAATCAATTGCCAATTGTTCAACTTGATCTATAAACTCACACCCACCGTAATACCGCTTATCTGGATATCCTTCAGCATATTTATTTGTTAGAACTGACCCTTGAGCTTCACGAACAGCATCAGAAACGATATTCTCGGAGGCAATTAGCTCAATCGTATCTTGTTGGCGTTGCTCTTCATTTTCAATGGCTGCCCATAATTGGGGTGATTTTTTACCATAGTTCATTTACAACATCTCCTCTGGTTATAAATAAAGAGGCTGGGAATCTACTCAGTCTCTTTATTATTTTATTGAGATTTTAATTAGGGAGTGGTACCTCATCCACTACGTTCCCTTATTATTTTACCGCATTACTATCAAAGTGCATACCACCGGCCGACTTATTTAACCGATTCATGTATGCGCCCCCTAAATCATGAGCTGGAAACGCTTGAGTGACAATTGCTTTAACATTAGGCTGATCATCAAATTGTCGCAAGCCATCAAATAGGCGAGCACTGGCATCTTGAACATTTTTTCCTAATGAAAATTGAATAGCGTTCATTGGCAATACTTCTCGTTGGAGGACCTTTTCTTCAGCCATCATTCCAACATCAAATGGCTGTTGCCGTATCCATTCAACAACTTTATCCCAATCCGTATCTTCATCAACAATATATACTTGGGCCTTAGGTGCATAGTGCTTGTATTTCATTCCAGGAGCTTTAGGAGTTTCATTTTTGCCTACTTTATGATGATTAAGGTCAATTGACCCAATTACCCCTTCAATGTCTTTCTTCGTAACAGCACCAGGACGTAAAATTACAGGGTGATCTGTTGACATGTCAAGGACAGTTGATTCAACTCCTACTCGGGTTGGACCATTATCTATAATTCCAGCAATCTTACCATGCAAGTCATGATAAACGTGTTGAGCAGTAGTCGGACTCGGTTTTCCAGAAGTATTAGCAGATGGTCCCACCATCGGAACACCAGCTTCTTCAATTAAATTAAGAGTTGGTTGACAGTCTGGATAACGAAAGGCGACAGTTTTCAAACCACCTGTAACGGTTTTGGAAAGTGCATTCTTCTTAATCTTCAAGATAATAGTTAAAGAACCAGGCCAAAATGCATCCATCAACTTTCGGGCATTATCAGGAATCTCGGCAGCATATTTTTCAACCATTGCGATAGAATTAACATGAACAATTAATGGATTATCACTTGGCCGTCCTTTTGCTAAATAAACATTCTTAACGGCTTTTTCATTGGTTGCATCAGCCCCTAATCCATAAACAGTTTCGGTTGGAAAAGCCACTAATTCACCGCGCTTAATCGCAGCTGCTGCTTGGGCAATCTCACCATGTCGAAAAATCTTCGTATCCATTCTTACTATCTTCCTCCTGCGTTTGAAAAATCCCATGCGTGTATCATCCTCATTTTTCCTGCCACATCATGTCGTGGGCATATCTGTGCGTGTTTATCGGTTTGATGTAGTAATTCTTGAATTGACTCTTCTTGATCATAGCCAGTTTCTCCAAATATTTGACCAGTCGTAGTTAGATACTGCCCTGCTTGCTTAAATAAACGATGATAGAATCCTAAACCATGTTCACTAGCAAATAAAGCCTGGGATGGTTCATTTTCAAGGACTGCTTGATCAATTTTATCAGTATCGTCTGGGTCAATATAAGGCGGATTAGTCACAATTAAATCATATTGCTGATCAATCTTTTCAAATAAATCACTTTTAATTAACGGTAACTCCAGATTAAACTTAGCCATATTTTCCTGAGCAACAGCAAGCGCAGTGGTTGAAATGTCACTTAAACTTACATTCCAGGCTGGCCGTTCAAGTGCAAGTGTAATGCCTATTACCCCACTCCCCGTTCCTAAATCAAGGACCTTTAATGGGCGAGCTGGCATTTCTTGCAATACCCAATCAATTAACTCTGCTGTCTCAGCTTCTGGAATCAAAACATTTTTATTAACCTTAAAAGTTCGTCCATAAAATGGGGCCTGCCCAACAATATATTGAGCAGGCTCATGATTAAGCAATCTTGTTATGGCATCCTTCCACCAGTCTACTTCGTCAGTTGGCATCTCATCACGATTATGTAAAAGTAAGTGAGTCGCATCCCAACCATGTGTTTGCTGAAGTAAAAACTGAGGGGCACTTGGATCAATATCTGTTCCTTGTAATTGTTCTTTTGCCCATCGCTGTGCCATAAAATAATTGGTCGGTACGAAACTACTCATTCCGTAATTGCTCCAACTTTTGTGTTTGGTCGGCAACAATCAATGCTTCAATAATTTCATCAAGGTCACCAGCCATAATCTTATCAAGCTTATTTAATGTTAACCCAATTCGGTGATCTGTTACCCGGTTTTGTGGGTAATTGTAGGTACGAATCCGTTCTGACCGATCACCTGTCCCAATCGCATCTTTCCGCTTTTGGTCATACGCGCTCTGTTCTTGTTGTTGGTAATAATCATAAACCCGTGACTTCAAAATCCGCATTGCCTTAGCCCGGTTCTGCTGTTGTGACCGTTCATCTTGCATTGCAACAACAATTCCTGTTGGTAAGTGGGTCATTCGAACAGCTGATGAAGTCTTGTTAACGTGCTGACCACCAGCACCACTTGAACGGTAAACATCAACCCGGATATCTTTAGGATCGATATCTACATCTACATCTTCAGCTTCTGGCATTACCCCAACAGTCGCTGTTGACGTATGAACACGGCCAGCAGATTCAGTAACAGGAACCCGTTGAACACGATGCGCACCGTTCTCAAACTTAAGCTTGGAATAAACTTTATCCCCAGTAATCATTAAGGCAATTTCCTTAAAGCCACCAACTTCAGTTTCATTTCGATCCACAACTTCTACTTTCCAGCCTTGCTTTTCAGCATAGCGAAGGTACATGTTATACAGATCAGCAGCAAATAGGCTTGCTTCATCCCCTCCGGCAGCTCCACGGATTTCCATGATAATATTTTTATCATCATTAGGGTCTTTAGGAATTAATAGAACTTCAAGCTCTTTTTCTAACTGCGCTTGTTCTTCCCGCGCTTCCGCTAACTCTTCCTTAGTTAAGGCTGTTAAGTCATCATCATTCGTTTCCCGTAATAGTTCTTCATCATCGCTAATCGTTTGTGTGACTTTTTTATATTGATTATATTTTTCAACTGTTTCACGTAAGCTTCCTTCTTCTTTTGAAAGCTTCATAAAACGTTGCGAGTCGGCAATTACTTCTGGATCACTGATTAATTCGTTTAATTCATCGTAACGATCAGCAACTGCTTGAAGTTTATCGAAAATTTCTTCCATTTCCATTCTTAATTATTCCTCCTATTGTTTTAATTTGGGATGAAAATAGTGCTTCCGGCATACTGGGTAATATGATTCATTTCCCCCTATCTGGACTTGTTCTCCCTCATATACTGGCTTGCCATTATGAATCCGTAAATTCATCGTAGCTTTATGAGGGCAGAACCAACAAATTGTCTTCATTTCTTCAATTTTGTCAGCATAGATTAGTAAATACTTTGAACCTTCAAATAATTCATTCCGAAAATCATTTTTTAGGCCAAAAGCCATTACCGGAATATTTAGCTCATCAACAATTTTGATTAATTGTAAGACATGCTCTTTCTTTAAAAACTGTGCTTCGTCGATCAATACACAATATATCTTACGGTCCATCTTATTAACGTAATCGTAAATGTTGGTATCATCCATAATTGGTTTTACCTTACGCTCTAGGCCGATCCGACTAGCAATGATGCCTCGACCAGAACGATCGTCAACACCACTCGTCATTAAGACAACCGGTTTCCCTTGTTCTTCATAGTTATGAGCAACCTTCAAAATATCGATTGACTTACCAGAATTCATCGCGCCATATTTAAAGAATAGTTGTGCCACTACAATTGCTCCTTTTTGTTTGCATAGTACTCTTCATTATATCCAAAAATTTGTGTCATTTAAATACTTCCACATTAGGAAAGAGTTTTTTACATTGAATAATTTTAATCTTATAATAATTTCAGTTTAATAACTTTCTTTTTGTTACCGTAAAGTTTAGAATTAAACGGTAATTTTAATCATCACTATTGTATCACTTACAATTGACACGAAAGGAATACATATATTCATGACAGTTCGAAGTTCATTTGCCGAATTTGCCGGGCGATCAAGTTATTGGTTCCTCCATACTTTTATGAACGGAGGAAGTTCCCTTCCAGGAAAATTAACCTTAAAGCTTGATCCAAATATTCTCCAAGCCTTTAGCAAAAAGTACGACCTTGTTATTGTAACAGGGACTAATGGGAAAACATTAACCACCGCATTAAGCGTACGAGTTTTACGGGAAAAGTATGACCAAGTTCTTACTAATCCAACTGGTTCCAACATGGAGCAGGGAATCGTAACCACCTTTATTACGGCTCCCCGTCCAAAGAAAAAAGGGCTGGCCGTCCTCGAAGTCGATGAAGCAAATGTAGTTAAAGTATGTAAATACATCACACCAATTGCCTTTGTCTTCACCAACATTTTCCGTGACCAAATGGATCGTTATGGTGAAATTTACACCACCTATAACAAGATCTTAAAGGGAATTAAATTAGCGCCGAAAGCAACCATCATTGCGAACGGAGATGAACAGCTATTTAATAGCAAAGACTTGCCTAATCCAATTATCTATTATGGCTTTAATCACGAAGAAAATGAACCATTTAATGCCCCAGCTAACACTGATGGTCTCCTTTGTCCTAAATGTCAACACATTCTAAAGTATCGAATGCGAACTTATGCAGGTTTAGGTAACTACTTCTGTCCAAATTGTGGTTTCCATCGTCCAGAATTAACGTATGCTGTTACTAAAATTGATAAACTTACCCCAACACACTCAACTTTTGAAATTGATGGGCAAAAATACACCATCGGAATTGGTGGGTTATATAACATCTATAATGCTCTTGCTGCATACTCTCTTGGCCGTTTTCTCGGCGTGAGCCAAGCACAAATTAAAGATGCTTTTGAATCAGACGAACGAGTATTTGGTCGCCAAGAAGTCATTAGTATCGATGGAAAACAGGTTACTTTGATCTTAGTTAAAAATCCAGTTGGCCTTAATCAAGTTTTAGATATGATTGAGACGGATGACAAGCCCTTTAGCTTTGCCTTTTTGCTAAATGCTAACTATGCTGATGGAATTGATACCAGCTGGATCTGGGACGGTGACTTTGAAAAACTTACCCAACATCAAATTCCACAATATATGACTGGAGGAGAACGCTATAAAGATATTACCACCAGATTAACAATGGCCGGCGTAAAAGATATGTGGCATGAACCAGACCTTACTCAGGTAATTGATAAAATTAAGGAAATGCCAACTGAACATGTCTATATTCTGGCAACATATACAGCCGTTCTGCAATTGCGGAAACAACTAGCAGAAAAGGGCTATATTAAAGGAGGAATGGACTAATGGCAAAATATCACTTACACCTCGCCCACCTCTACGGCGATTTATTAAATACTTACAGTGATGTCGGTAATATTATTGCCCTCCAATATTACGCTAAGCAAATGGATGCCGATATTGATGTAAAAGTCATTAGTATCGACAACGACTTTAATCCACAAGAGTTTGACTTAGCTCTTTTTGGCGGTGGTCAAGATTACGAACAACTTGTCGTTTCCAAAGATCTTCCAAACAAAAAAGCGGGGATTGACCAATTTATTAACGATGGCAAACCGCTTCTTGCTATTTGTGGAGGATACCAGCTTCTTGGTCACTACTATATTGGTGCTGATGGTGAAAAGATTCCGGGACTTGGAATCCTTGATCACTATACTTTAAGTCAGGATAATCACCGCTTCATTGGGGATATTACCATCAAAAATGAAGAAAGCAATCAAGAGTATCATGGCTTTGAAAACCACAATGGCCGCACATTCTTAGGAAAAGGTGAGCGTCCGCTTGGTAAAGTGATTTCTGGTAATGGGAATAACGGTGAAGACCATACTGAAGGAGCAATCTATAAAAACACTTATTGCTCTTATTTCCACGGTCCCATTCTTACAAGAAATGGTGAGATTGCTAAAAAGATTCTTTTAGCAGCTCTTGAACATAAGTATCCCGATGCCGACTTAAGCAGTCAAAAAGCACTAAAAATTAAGCCTACATTTTAATTAAGGTGACAAACAGTGGATCAAACTATAACATTTGTATTTACCATTATTTTTTTACTGGAAAGTTTTTGGGAAGTTCGTCTGTTCTCCCAACTTCAAGCACTAGCCATTCAAAATCCAACTAGGATCCCACCACGCTTTGTAAAAGTTATCCGTCTGGAGCGTCGTTGGAACTGGATATCCTGGATCTTAATCATCTTATTGTTTCTTACCTCATCGAATTTCACGATTTTATGGGTAAGTCTAATCACGTTGATTGAAACCTATGTTGTCTGGCGAATGGATAACATGAAAAGCAAAATGACTAGTGAAGACTAGGATGTAAAAAGGGATGAGATTGAAGGAAAGTAAATTCCTTCTAACCTCATCCCTTTTAATTTTTAAAAATTAATCTTGCCAGTAATAATCAACACAAGCGCAATTACAGCTGCTAAGGCGATAATCTTTGCTAACCATTTCTCTTTCTTACTCATTTTATTAGGAGCTCCGGCAAATAATGGTATTCCTAGTGCAAAAATAATCGCACTGGCAAATACATATTCAAGGCCCGAAGCAACTAACATATAGACAGAATAAAGGGAGGCTAACGTAGCAATAATCTTAAAGCCAAGGCCCATTTTTTCACTAATTGCTAATTTTAATCCATATAACGCAGAGAGCAAATAAGCAACTAAGGTCATCGTCGCAGCCAAAGTATATGCAATTGTATAGGCCATTTGAAGCTGTGGAAGCAGTAAAACAAGTAAACATACTTGCATAATAATTGTATATACAATTAATGCAAAACCAGGAACACCATGGCGGTTAACGATTTTAAATGCTCGCGGCATATCCCGATCATAACCGGTTACGTATGCAATTTCTGGCCCAATCATAAACCAACTCAATAACGCCCCTAATAGAGAGATCAGTAGACCAATTTTAATAATAAGACTTCCTACTATTCCTAATGCCGTATGACTAAGAGCTGCTGCCAGCGGAACCGAAGTCAGACTAAGTTCTTTAGCAGGTAGAATCCCCATTGGAATAATAGAGATTGAAATATAGAGAACTAATACAATTACAAAGCTAATAATCGTTGCTAATCCAACATCACGTGGTTGCTTTGCCCGGCGTGACATAGAAACAGCTGCTTCAATTCCAACAAAGCACCACACAATAGTACTCATTGCACCACTAATTTGGTCTTTAAAGGCTACGTGCGTTTGATTAACAGCAAGAATGCTTGTCCAATCAGGAACATTAAAAATATGTGGCTGAAATGCAAAAACACCAACAATAACAACTAATAGAAGCGGTAAGATCTTAATAATCGTAATGACGGCATTAAGAATACTTGCCTCACGGACACCAAACCATGTAATTGCGGTGTATCCCCACAGAATAATTGAACCTCCAATAAAGCACATTAATGGCGAAAGTTGATGCGTCCCAAGCATACTATTTAAGGTCTTAAAGAAGAGCGAGATAAAGGCAATATTACCAAAGACTGCTCCCATCCAATATCCCCAAAAGGAATTAAAACCAATATAGTTGCCAAAGCCTTCCTTTGCATAAGTATAAATCCCACCGTTCATCTCCGGTTTGATAATAGAGAGCTTGTAAAAGACTAATACTAACATCAAAATTCCGAATCCACCAATTAACCATGCAATTAATGCAGCCATTGGATTTGCTTTCAAAATCAAATCGGTTGGACTATTAAAAATCCCACCACCAATAATCGTTCCTACAATTAAGGTGATTAAGAGGAAGAGATTTAACTTCTTTTCCTTCACCTTAATCACCTCACTTATAAATATTCTTAAAATGTGGAATAATTATACATTATTTACCTAGCCAATGGCAATAGTTCCATTAACAACAAGCCAAATTGCAATGATACTTAAGATTAAAATCAACGCCATTGTCCACTTTTCAGCAGTTGTAACTTTACGATCATTTTCTTTACATGCTAAGTAGTAAATGTAGAATCCAGGAATAAAACTAATTGAAACTAATAATACTTCTTGCCATCCAGCAAGGAACATACATGCGAACATGAATGCAGCAGAAAGCAAACCAATTGTAAATTGTCCCCATTCTTGGTGTGCAGAACTGTATTTCATTTGGTAAAGTCCAACAAATAAGTATGAGAATAAAATTGCTGCACTACATAAGGAATATGCAAATTCATAGGCTTTATCAGTGAAAAGCAATGAGAACAAGAAGATGGTTTGCAATACGGCCGTAATCATCAAGGAAGCAGTTGGAGCCTTTTTAGCATTAACTTTTCCCCAGATCTTTGGCATTGCTTTATCATCGGCAACTAACATTGTTGTTTCGGCTGGAAGCATTGTCCAAGAAAGCCAGGAAACAATGGTTGAAATGATTAAACCAACATTGATTAAAATTGAGCCCCAATTACCAACTGTTGCTTGAAGAACATGACCAATAGCTGGTTGACCCATGCTAGCTAATTCTGCCCGAGTTAATGCACCATAAGGCAAAATCGAAATTAATACATAAATAACTACTAAAAGGCCAAAACTAATAAGAGAAGCTTCCCGAGCGGCTGTAAGTGACTTTGCCCGACTTGCCATAACTGAAGCACCTTCAACACCGATAAATACCCAAATTAGTGTCATAAGGGTACCTTTCATTTGTTCCCAGACAGAACCAGTTGCAGTACCGCGAGAGGCATTATTAGCAACCCGGCCCCAGAAATCTGCAGTGAACATGCCGGCCTTAAAGCATACAATCATCATAATAATAAAGATAACTAATGGTAAGACCTTGCAAATTGTTCCAATCATGTTAACAAAAGATGCGCTTTCAACACCATTATTAACTAGGATTGTTAATAGCCAACAAAAGACAACCGCAACTAGAATTGATGGTAAATTTTGTCCCCCTTTAAATGTCGGGAAAAAGGTACCAATCGAACTCATTAACATTGTAGCAAAGGCAATATTCCCTAACCAGGCCGATAGCCAGTAAGACCAGCCAGAAATAAATTCACCTAATGGCCCAAAACCAGCTTCTGCATAAGCAAAAATACCTGAAGTAAGATCTGGTCGCTTTTCAGATAGATTATTTAGTGAGAGAACCAGCATTAAAAAGCCGATTCCAACAAAGATCCAGGCTAATAGTGCAGGACCTGGGGCCGCTGCCGCTGCTACATCACTAGTAATACCAAATATCCCGGTACCGATACATGAACTTACAATTAAGGCGATTAATTCGCCTCTACCGATACCTTTCTTTTGTTCATCCATAAATATCCCTCCTATGCAGTTTATGAATGCATGTGTTGAATGATTAAATCATAGATCATTTTAGCATCATCATTATCTTTACTAATGATAATCAAGGTGTCGTTTCCAGCAAGTGTGCCCACAACTTCCGGAATATCAAGTTCATCAAACATTCCAGCTAAAATCGTCGCATAACTAGAATTTAGTGCAGTTTTAATTACGTTCATAAATTGAACAGTTTCAATTGTTCGCACATTATCATGAATCCCCTGATATAATCGCTCAAAATTATGTTCGGGTGTCACATGAAGTTGAACATAATGGGTATGACCATCGCCATCATTTGCTTTAACAATATTCAACGCATGAATATCTCTTGAAATTGTTGCTTGTGTTGTTTCGAAACCCGCCTCAGTTAACAACTTAAGCAATTCTTCTTGTGTCTCAATTTTACGATCATTAACCACTTGCTCAATATATTTTCTTCTTGCCTTTCGATCCATTCGTGTTCCCTTCTTATCATGTTAATTACACTAAAATGATACAAGAAAAAGCAGCAAAATTATACCCTTTCTAGATTACTCAGATAAATTTGCTGCTTTTATTAGCTTATTTATTTCTTGAGATCTTCACGAACAATTGGACATGACATGCACCGTGGACCACCACGACCCCGTGATAATTCGCTTGAACGAACCTCGTGAACGAGAATACCATGCTTACGCAGCAAATCGTTTGAGACATAGTTCCGATCATAAGTTACAACTACACCAGGGGCAATTGCTAGCGTGTTAGAACCGTCATTCCACTGTTCACGTGGGGCAATAATTGGGTCACCGCCACCAGTAGGAATCAAATCAATTTCCGGCTTATCAAGTGCCTTCTTCAAAATTTCTTTAAGATTTGTTTCATGGGTAATTGAAATTTCACCATTATTACCTGGGTGCATAATATATGCATCAACATGTCCACCATCACGTAAGATTGCTGGATGAACTGTAAATTGATCATAGTTAATCATTGTAAATACAGTATCAAGGTGCATCATTGCGTGATTGTGAGGAATATGGATAGCAATTACTGTATCATAATCAGACTTTTCGAAGAGACTTTCAGCTAATTCTGTAATAGCCTTTGCAGATGTTCGTTGAGAAATACCAATTGCTAATACATGATCACTGAGAACTAATTCGTCTCCACCTTCAATCCGGCCTTCAGGATAACGGTTTCGCCATACTTCAACACCCTTGTCAGCAAAACGCTTATTGTGCTTAATGATGTACTCAGTAAAGAGAGATTCACGTTGACGTGCCTTAAAAGTCATGCGATTAATGGTAATTCCATCCCCGATACATGCTTGTTGGTCACGAGTAAAGTATGCATTTGGCATTGGATCCATATAGAACGGGTAATCCTTGTCTTCTGCTAATTCTGCAAGAGAAGCATACTTAGTTTTAATCTCATCTTTACGTACACCGGCAATAATCTTATTAACCATGTCCTTAGTACTGAAACTAAGCAAGAATTCCTTTAAGCCGTCATGGATTGCTCCAGCAGCATAACCAGATTCAGCAATGATCTTTTCAAGGAATTCATCTTTGATATTATCATCTGCTAGTGCGTCTGTTAATAAATCTTCAAGATACAATACCTCAGCGCCGTTATCGCGTAACGTTTGGGCGAAAAGGTCATGTTCTTCTTGAGCGATCGGTAAGTATGGAATGTCATCTACGAGCATCCGGTGAAGAATTTCAGGATAAACATTTTCAATTTCCTTACCTGGTCGATGCAACATAACTGTCTTAAGCTTTCCAATTTCTGATGTAACGTGAATTGGACTTTGCATACAATATCACTCCTTTTTGAAGTATCACTTGACTACAACTACATCATATTAGTTTATGTAAACGTTGTCAAATGCCGTCAAATCAATATTTAGTGAATTATATAAAAAGAAGTTATTAATATAAATTATCAACAGTTTTTATACATTTTTCACCCATAAAGCGCATATTCTGTGAAAGCGGTTATTCAATTAATTGCATATAAATTTCACAAAGTTTTTTCTTTTTCTTTTAAATAAATTGCAAAAAGTTGATCACGAGCATCTAAATATTCTTGATTTTTAGCACTGGGATGAACACGATTTGTCAATACAATAAAACCTTGGTCAGTTTGACGATCTAACACCATCCAAGTTCCTGTAAACCCAGTGTGACTAATCAAAAGATGACGATCTTTAGCGTGAAACAGTTTCCATCCAAGAGAGCGACTATGTGGACCAGAAATTCGTGTTTGGTCTGTAAAAAGAAGCTTAGTTGTTTCAGAAGTAAGAAGGCCATTTAAATTATTTTCAATAAGCGCATGACTAAAAATCTCTAAATCTTTTAATGATGCAAAGAGGCCAGCACATCCACAATTTTCTCCCAAAATATACCCTTTAGGATCGTGAGTTTCTCCTCTAATTAAGCCCCGTTTTTCTTGTACTTCTGTTGGGACACAGTTAGCTGGTTGAGGCCTAAATGTCGCAGTTGGCATTTTTAATGGTTTAAGAACCTGTTCTGCAATAACCTTTTGAACTGGTTGATTATAAATTCGTTCGATAATCCATCCTAAATATAAATAGTTTACATCCGCATATTTGATTTGACGATTCAAACTATCCTCCACATGCATTTTCGTCAAAAAAGCCTTCTTTAGCTCAACGGCATCCAACTCATTACGATGTGGAATATAACCAGCAATCCCAGAAGTATGGGTAAGAAGATTGCGAATAGTTGGTCGGTCATCATTAAATTTTGGCAAAAACTTCTTTATCGGATCATCTAAAGCCAATGCTCCTTTCTGAATAAGCATGGCAATAACTGGAACTGTTCCTATTACTTTTGTTAATGAAGCAACATCATAGAGCATGTCGGGTTTTAATCTTTCAGTTTCAGGGTACACTTGAGCCATCCCTGTTACTTCTTTAATTGTATGTTGACGGTCAAAAATCAAATAGCTAACTCCCGGAACAATCCCTTCTTTAACCATTTGATGTAATTTGGTAATTGTTAAATCGTATTTATTCATCGTTTAATTCACTTCCTCAATAAAGTTTATTTTAACGTAACTCAGGCAAAGGAAAAATATCTAAGAAATTATTAAACATAATTGGTTGATTATGACAAATAAGTTAAAAATATTACAAAATCATTTCAAAAGACGGTATAATATAGTTATAAGAATTTTATAAAAAAGAGAAGTTGAGGGGGTCATTAAAATGATGAAGATGACAAATAAAGTTTTAGCAAGTTCGTTAGTAATTTTAGCCGCCCTAGGACTAGCCGGGTGTACGAATAGTGCAGCAGCTCCAACAAAAACATCTACTTCCGCGACAAAAGTAAGTCAACAAACAGGCAAGAAGGCAGTCTCCTCTACTAGTAGCGAAAAAGCAAAGGATCAAGCCTCCACATCTACTAGTGTACAATCTACTTCTTCAATAAATACAAACCCAACAATTGCAAGTTCAAAGGCCACAGCAGCTAACAGTTCAGAAAAGCCAACTAATCAAACGATAAAAGCTCCTAGTTCATCCATAACTAGTAGTTCTAGCAGCCAATTAGCAACTACTAATTCCACTTCCTCATCACAAAACGATCAACAAGTCCTAACGAGTTTTGTCAAGACAAGTGGCGTTCAACAAGATGGCAATCATTATTACATGACTAAGAATAATCAAAATAATAATTATCAAATTGAAGTTCGCAATAATCAAGGCGGCGATCCAAATGTAGCTCATCTTACTGGTACCTATCAATATGATCCCGCTACAAATCAAATCCATGAAATGAACCCAATCACTGGCAATTATGATAATTAATATTTTTAACTCAAAAAGGAGTACAGAAGAAATTTACCATTAGTGGTTTATTCCTTCTGTACTCCTTTATTAATTTCATTTATTTAAAATAGCCTTTAAATGCAGCAAAGATTCCCCTTTTATCTCCAGTTGTATCATCATCGATCGACTTAATTTGTTCAATTGATGATTCCGTCTTACTATTACCATGAGGAGTCACTGCCATTAATTTCTTTAAGGTAATAGTATAGGTTTGTGTCCCGGCTGCAAAATGATGATCAGCTGGAAAACTATTCTCATCAAGGACATAGCCCTCATCCTCAAATGATTTAATTTGAAGAGTTGGATCATAGTTAAATTCTTCACCGGTTACCCCAGTAAGCTCCTCGGATGTTAATTCTGCACCAGTTTGGTCAATAAATTTAACTAGAATTTTAGCTGGTTGTGGAGTGTAACTGATCTTTTCATTTCGAGCGCTCGCATTTTCATCAACCTGTTCAGCAGGAATAGCAGGTGCATCATACCCCGCGATGGGTGCTGGAATATATTCAGGGATCACTCCCTTGCTCCATGCTTGCCAAATATCGCTCCCAAGCACCTCGTCATGAACACCAAAACGAGTAACAATTGCTTCTTGAGTTACAACTTGTTGGGTTTTATCAGGCATAGTAATCTGAATAGTTCGCGTTACATGATGCTCCTTCTTTAGAGGAGTAGTTTGGTGTGTAAGATAAACATAATATTGTTGTTCTGGACTACCAGCAAAGTACTCCCCCTTTAATGCCCCTTTGTCAGCCTTAAACAATTCATACCCGGCATCTGCAAAATCCCATAGTTCATTACTATACGTTTGTCCTTCTGTAACATTTAATCTTTGGGTCTGATTATCAATAATCCGCCCAGAAGAAGGTTTGACAATTGGTAATCGATTATCAGGGACATCAACATAAAAAACAGTAATTTGTTGGGTTTGTAGATCTTGTTTACTAACAATAATCTTGTATTCTTTTTCTTGATCACCGTCTTCAGCCATTAAGCGGGCATTTTGCGGTAGTTCATTGTCAATAATCACATAACCTTCATCAGCAAGCCGATCCGTTTCAACCGTTGGTTTATGACTGATCAAATCGCCAGCAAGTCCAGAAATTATTTGTTCATCAATTTCATTTCCAGCTTCATCGACGTATTTAATCTTGACACTAACTTGCTTGGGATGGTAGATAACGTTAATATTGCTATCTTTTGAAGTTAATGAAATTGCTTCAGCATCAACATTTTTACCCGTATATCCGGGAATACGTGGTGCGGCAACTGCGGGGAGAGTAGCTTTACTCCAATCACTCCATGTTTTTTCATCGGTTGTGTTATCTATAATTCCAAAACGCTGAATTTTTCCAGTTTGCTTAATGACCTGCTTAGAGCCATCTGGCATATTAAAAGTAATAGTTCTGGTTACTTGGTGATCTTCATCGATTTTTTCAATTTTATGAATAAGATAAACATAGTAATCTTTAGTTGGCTGTCCACCCACATATGTTCCTAATTTAGCGCCTTGTTCATATTTATAAATCTCAAAACCATTTTCTTCACCCCAGAGTTGGTTATGATAATCTTCATCACCTTTACCGGTAAAAGTTTGGGTTTGATTTTCGAGAATTTTTCCGTCACTTGGTTGTAAATCATCTTTGGCTTTATCGGGGATATTAATCAAGTCAACATAGTAAACATTAATTGTCTGTTTATTTTCAACTATCCTTACCTTTGCTGGTGAGGTGATTAACATATCATTATCCTCACTCCCGTTAAGAAAATAACCAATAATAACATTATAATCACCAGGTGTTGCACCTACTAATTCAGAATCATCAACAATAAATGTTTGCTCAGGACTAACCGGAAGCTCCTCATTAGTTGAAGAGAGACCACAAACTTTTTCAATTCCGCCAAATGAAGTCCAATCATCTTTTGCCTCTGCCTTAAGAGTAAATGATTTAGTAATAAGGAGTTGATGAATAACGACATAGGGAACAAAGTCAAAGCTTTCAAAATCAAGATAAGTAGGTTGAACCATGAATGCGGAAGCACCCATTAACTTTCGTCCTGTTATATCAACATTTACTGAAAAGCCCTTTTCCTGAATTGCACTTTGAATAGTGGCCAGCTTAAAGAAGTATTGACCGCCCTGCCACATTACCTTATCCCCATCAACGTCAAATGAAACATCATTATTAAAGTTACTGATTGCATACGGTACTTCACCCAACGTTGGCATCATTGCTTGAACATCTTCTGAAAATACTTGATCACCATCTTCAGTCCGGTTAAGTGCCATAAATGGGATATTTTGATAGGCATCATGAGCAAAAATAGGCGTACTTAAGCGGAAGTTTAATTGTGACGTTGTGTGCTTATTAACTGTTAAATCGTAAAAGGCATATTCATTTAAATTAAATTGCTCTTGAGTATTAATGTTTTCTAGATTTGTAATCTTAAAAGGAAATTCAACACGGTAAGAACTGTTTGGCAATAAAGAACCAAATACCATAACCGCTGTTACCTTTTCCCAACTAAAATCATCACGCTGCTTAAGAGTATCAATCGTCGAATACTCTCCTTCGTGTCCTTGATAACTATAGGTAATATCAAATCCAGGAATTACATTTCCCTTTTCATCCTTATATTCAAGGCCGTCAAATTCATTAATCCGCGCCCCATCAAGTACAATTTGTGCTGTACCTTGCTTCACTTCAAATGTAGGCAGCGTATAGACAACTTCAACTGATTTGGTAGTTTCTGTATTATTTTTCAAATGACCATATCCACTAAAGTCAGTAGCTGCGCGATAATTAACTAATGATGCCGTTTCACTCATTGAATTACGACTTACAATCGAACGACCTTTATCCTGACTATCACTATTAGTTGCCTGTAAGTAAGTCCCATGCATTAAGCCACCTAAATCATCAATTAGTTGATATTCACCTAATGCTGGATTATTTTTTATTACCGGTTCTTGGCCGTTCAATTTTTGTTGTTGAGCCGCAAAATTGGGCGCTGCTTTAAGCATTTTTTCCAATAATGGCGTTCTATTGAGTGAAGCAACGCTTGAAGCAGATTCCCCCCCTAATTTTACTTGTCCGCCAACAGTTTCAACTGGGGCAAGCTCAACACCAAGTACCTCATTTTTTTTGATCTCATCTGTATCAAGCATCTTTTTTTCTCCCCCTTAAAGACTTTTATAATTCGATAACTATTATTTAGTAATGAGTATAATATACTTCATTCTTATTTCAATACTGATAAATTATTTAGTAATATCTTTTTTAATATTTTTCGCTTTTCATCCTTGATATATCAATAATTTTTCGCCGTTGATGATAATAGAAAAAGAACAAAAGAATAATTTTTCATATGA
The DNA here is from genome assembly GCF_020784695.1 of Limosilactobacillus secundus. Lineage (NCBI taxonomy): Bacteria > Bacillati > Bacillota > Bacilli > Lactobacillales > Lactobacillaceae > Limosilactobacillus > Limosilactobacillus secundus. Next base: position 42,595 of record NZ_JAJGUA010000028.1, on the reverse strand, counting down.
AAAAATTATCTTTTGTTCCTTTAAAAATAGTTTATTCTTTTATCATTAGATATTTGATTATGATTAGAAATTAATATTGCGGACTATCACCATCGTTTTCTTGACTATAGGCAGGAGTACTTGGTTCTTGCGCAGGAGCAGTTGGCGTACTGCTACCAGAGGTCCTATTTCCACCGCCATTGCCACTATATCGTGGACGAGAAGTATTGTAGTTTCTTGAGCTTCCTCCATTATTCGATGAAGCTGCTGTCGTGCTGCTTGAACTTGCGCTGTTACTTTGCACCGTGGAAGCAGTCGAGCTTGAAGACGAGGAAACTGTACTACTACTTGCTGAGGAAGCGACTGAAGAAGAACTAGAACTTACTGAACTGCTACTTGATGAACTTTCTTGGGTATTATCATTGTCCTTAACCTTTAACTGCTTAGTTACCTTTTGATCACCACGTTCTGCAATAATATCATAAGTGCCCGCTACATCAAATGTATAAGTATGGTTAACTAATGATTCGCCCTTACTTGCTTTGAACATCTTAACAATCTCTTTGCTCTTATGTCCCCGGATTGTCAAAGTAGTTTGTGGAGAAACCTTAAACTTAACTTTCGCTTCTCCATTATCATTTAAAGTAACTTTCCGATCAAACTGAACTGAGACTTTTCCCAAATTATCACTGTCAGAAGCAGTATATTCAACATTTTCGGTCTTATCAGTTTGGGCTGGCTTTGCTTCTTGGCGATGTGAATGAATGCTACCAAAAATTATTCCCCCAACACAAATTACCAAGATAGCGACCAACGTCCAGTTAAAAAAGACACGGCCCCCACTTACGAAATTATTACCGTTGCGGTTTTTCCGTAACTGAGAAAAATATTGAGCAGCTAAAATAATAATCACAATAACTGCTAATACTATCATTAAATTCATTACTCGCATAATTAACTCACCAAATCCATCCTATTCTTTTTCTATCTACATAAATCCATCATAGCATCAATTAAGCCTTTTCTTAACGCTTTTACTAAATTTGTAATATAAATAAAAAAGTCTGTTACTAAATGAGTAACAGACTCAATCATATTCACCCGCACGGGGATCGAACCCGTAACTCCGCCTTGAGAGGGCGACGTCTTAACCAATTTGACCAGCGGGCAATAACGTACAAGTAAAAGTATACGTTAATTTCAATTTTTCGTCAACTTAAAATCAAATTAATTTAATATTCATTTTCAATGTCAAGTAAAATTGACTCAGTTGCAGTAGCATCAGTTGGTGTGCTTAAAGCGTCCATCAGAAATGCCAGGGCTAGTGGAATTACCAAAAGCGATACACTAAAATCTGCAAATACCGTTCCGACAATTACTAAAAGAACAGCCATTTCAAGGATTTGTCGTAATCTTTTTCCAATCAGATTAATTCTCGTTGCTTGCCCCTCAAAATAAATCAACGGAGCTACTATATACATAAATATCTCTGTGTGGAAGGGAGCAATATGACCATTCAAAAAAAGGAACTAAGCCAATAATTAAGCCGACGAAAAGCCTAACATAATCAATTCAGAAGTGCAGAAAGAAGCTGGAAAGAATACTACTTAAAACTGCCGCTACCATTAAAGTAATCGTTGAAACCAGCACTCCAAAACTCTTCCTTTATAGCAAATAAGCTTTGGCACCTTTTGTCGCAGCTTAAATTGTGTTATTCAAATGATAATTCTAATAAATATACTTTCTTTTCTGGAATATGACAGGTCGTTGCCCAAACATCATGGTAATTTTTCTTCGTTCCATTGGTCATTAAAAAATAACTATCAAGAAGATCACCATTCTTTGCCACAAAATCATTTGACAAACGATTGACCATAAAACGATCAACCGGAAAATAAAATGAAGCATCAGCTATTTTTAAGGAGTCAGCAAAAAGAATCAGAACCGTATTAGTATAACGTGGTCTAATACTTTTGATTAACGATGGATGATGCTTTAGTTTTGTTAAAACATAATAAATTGAATCAGAATTACTAGCCATATTCGTCCCCTCACTTGACTGTAATTATAACAAATAACTTTCTTATCAACAAAAGACCTGCTAGATTAGCTAGCAGGTCTTTTGTTAGAAGTTGGGCATACTGGTCTCGAACCAGTAAATTATGGATTCAGAGTCCACTGCCTTACCAGTTTGGCGAATGCCCAATAAAATAAACTTACAACGATATATACTATACATGGAAGTGACTTAATAGTCAACTCTTTTTTATCATTTCTCTTCAGCACGTAATCGTTGGTATTGACGGGCGCAACGCCATTTTGTAATCAAATCGATAACAGGATGTTTTTTAGAGTCACACCAATAATCAACATCGGCCCAAATTTGCTTTTGCGTCCATTTGTCATAATCATGATGTAAGAAATTATAGTTTTTTAAGACTGACTGCTTTTTCCAGATGGTTGCCATTATAAATTGACTTCGTGTCCGTTGCACAGTTTTTTTAACCTGTGCCGGATCAACTGCTTCCACCCCTAGTACTTTTGCCGTTCCAATTGGCGGAATGGGCTGACCACTTGGCAAATATGGAGCTAAGGGAACATTGATCAATGCATCAAGAATGACTTCTTGCCAATCTTCTCGTGTCTCATAACGATGCATTAACCCCTGCTCAACATCATTAGCGATTAAATAATCGCACGTTTTTCCCCAGCTTAGTTGAGTATGAACTAAAAATGCTGTTGCCATTTTAAATACTCCTCCATCATTTTTATTAATATTTTACCGCAAAACCCTTTCACTTTGTGCAAAATATAACAAAAAAGAAGCTAAGGATTATATTTCTTAACTCCTTATCATCTTATTTAAACTTGAACAACATGCTCTCCCGCAATCTTAGTTTTATTTAACAGCAAAGAAGAACTAACAACAGAGACAGAACTAAAGGCCATTGCTAGGCCGGCAAGCTCAGGACTAAGAGTAAAGCCCACAAATGCAAATAATCCTGCAGCGATTGGAATACCAATGACATTGTAAATGAGCGCCCAGAAAAGATTTAATTTAATCCTGTTAAAGGTCTTCTTAGAAATATCAAGTGCCCGGACAACTCCTCGCAAATCATTTTGAACGAGAACAATTCCACCAGAGTCAATTGCGATATCGGTTCCAGATCCCATCGCAATTCCAACATCAGCTGTCGACAAAGCAGGGGCATCATTAATTCCATCACCAACAAAGGCAACTTTCTTACCATTGTCTTGAAGTTTTTTAATTTGTTGAGCTTTGTCATTTGGCATCACTTCAGCAATTACCCTATCGATACCGACTTCATCAGCTATTGCTTGAGCTACCCGTTTATTATCACCAGTTAACATCACAGTCATTAATCCACGTGCTTTTAACTCCGTAATTGCATCTTTGGAACTCGACTTCGGAACATCTTGAATGGCAACTAAGCCGATTACTTCCCCATCAAGACCAACATAAACAACTGTTTTAGCTTCATTCTGTAATTTTTCCGCACGTGATGCCATTTCCCGGGAAATATTTACATCAACCAGAAGCCGATTGCTACCAACAAATGCTACTTGCCCATTATAATCTGCACGCACACCCTTACCTTCAATTGCTTTAAATTTATCTACCTTTACTGGTGAGGTCCCTTTATCTTTCGCCTTTTGAAGGATTGCGGATGCCAATGGATGCTCAGACGATTCCTCAAGACTAGCAGCTATTGTTAATACTTTTTTAGCATCGCCAACAATATCAGTTACAACTGGTTTGCCGACCGTAATTGTCCCTGTTTTATCAAACACAACAGTATCAATATTACTTACTTCTTGAAGGACTTCACCATTCTTAATAAGGACACCCATCTTAGCACTTCTTGCAGTACCAACCATTAATGCTGTTGGAGTTGCTAAACCTAATGCGCACGGACAAGCAATAACAATTACTGAAACAGCAAATAATAATGCTTGAACAAATGTTGCGCCAACAAAGGAATACCAAATCATAAATGTCAAAATAGCAATAATCATTACTGCTGGGACAAACACATTTGAAATCTTATCTGTTAAGTTCTGGATAGGAGCATGACTGGTTTGCGCTTTTTTTACTAGGTCAACAATTTGGGCAAGCATTGTATCCGCTCCAACCTTTGTGGCTTTAAAAGTAATCGTCCCATTATTATTAATTGTTGAACCAACAACAGTATCGCCAACTTTTTTCATTACCGGCATACTTTCACCAGTAACCATCGACTCATCCAGAGAAGTTACCCCTTCCAGAATTGTTCCGTCTACAGGTACTTTTTCACCCGGCTTGACCCGAATAAGGTCGCCAACTTGAACTTGATCGAGTGGTACTTTGACAAATTTGCCATCTTTTAAGACTTCAGCATCTTTTGCTTGAAGTCCCATCAACTTACCAAGAGCATTGGAAGCATTGTTATGCATTTTCTCTTCCATCGCATCCCCCAGTAAAACAAAGACAGTAACAAAGGCAGCACTTTCAAAATAAACTGCCCTATCAGTTATCATTGCAAAAATACTATAAAAATAAGCGACAGCTGTTCCTGTAGCGACTAGGGTATTCATATTTGCACTATGTTTTTTAAATGCAGCGATCGCACTTTTCCAATATGGAAATGCTGAAATTGCCATAATAATAGTAGTAGTAATTAATGCTATCCAATTATAGGCAGGCATCATCCAGTGAAAAGGCATCGCAAACATTTGTATTAACATCGGAACTGATAATACAAATGAAATCCAAAATCGCTGAATGTTTGTAAGCTTCATTACTTTACAACAACCTTTCCATGAAACATATCCATTCCACAAGCATAGTTATAAGTTCCCGGCTTGTCAGTTGGAATATCAACAGTAACTTCTTTTTTACCGTCTAGCTTCTCATCAATACCAAGTTCCTTAAATACGACTTCATTCATACACCCCATATTATCAGAGGGGATAAATTTTAATTGCGCTGGCTTTCCTTGTTTGAAAGTAACCATTTCTGGTTTGTAGCCATGATTTTCTGCATTAACAACAACTTTTTTAGTTTGATCTTTTGAAAAAATACTCATTATTTAACAATCACCTTTCCATGAAACATATCCATTCCACAAGCAAAATTAAAAGTCTGGGCTTTATCTGTTGGAATATTAATCGTCGTAATCTTTTGCTTTGTTAAGTCCTTATTAACTCCTAGCTGTTCAAATACTACATGTGATAAACAAGCCGTCGAGTCATGCATATCAAAGTTAACTTGAGCCGGAATTCCCTTTTTCAAGATAACTGTTGATGGAGAATAACCACCATTAACGACAATCGTTGCAGTTTGTTCATCATTAACAATAGTTGATTTTCCCGCCGCCTCTGTATGCTTTCCGAAGAACCACCAAACAATAAATGCAATCAAAAGCAGGGCAATAATTATAACGGCAATTCTCAATATTTCCACCTTCTTTTAGTTTACAACTGTAATCATATTATAGGTACAGCATACTATCAAAGTTTACAGTTGTCAACAATAAAGAAAAATATTAAATAATGGACGTTTTACTCTTTTTTAATTAGAATTTGAATATTAGGGGGTGTGACCGATTAAGAAGTCCAATTTCTTATTAACCTTATTTTATTTATTACTCTTTGGCGGAATTATTTGGTTTTATCAAAATAATTCTACCTTTCAAGAACAATTTAATATTGGCATTCATAATGCTCAGGTGCTTACTCAATCGTGGCTACACCGAATAACCGGTAAAGAGATTACAACCCCAACTAAACAAAACGCTGACCAGCAAACTGGAACACGAGATACACCTGCTGATGCACGCTGGGAACAAAACTCTGCAACGATCTATATTAATATCAGCAATCCAGTATTAAAGAATGCAACAGAAACCGCAATTACCCAATGGAATAGCACGAAGGCATTCACATTTAAAATCGTTAATGATAAGAATGCAAATATTAGTGTTTCCGCTGTTAACGATCCAAACAACGGGGCAGCAGGGCTCACCAATACAAGTATGAATTCCGCAACTGGATATTATCTGCACGCAACAGTAGAGCTAAATTCTTATTACCTATTAAATCCTGCCTTTGGCTACTCACAAGAACGAATCGTAAATACTGCTGAGCATGAATTAGGGCATGCAATTGGTCTACAGCACACGAACAAGATTTCTGTGATGCAGCCAGCTGGATCATATTATCCCATTCAATCACGAGACATACAGGCTGTGAAGGCTTTATATTCACGAACTCCACAACCAATCATCACTGAAGATAATTCCAACAGATAGTCATAATTAAAAGGACGAGCTCACGCTTCACAAAATTGGTATGGTAAAATAAAGTAGCAAATCTAATTGGAAAGAGTATTTTTATGTCAAATAAAAAAGTTTTAGGTACAGCGATGATTATTACCGCCTGTACCTTTTGGGGTATTTCAGGGCTTTTTGCGAAAGCTCTTTTTAATGTTAGTAGTTCGATTACATCGATGTGGTTAACGCAGGTTCGAATGGTTTCAGCTGGAATTATTTTAGTCTTATTAAGTCAAATTCGTGGCGAGCATCCCTTTCAAATTTTTAAGGACCTTCATTCTGCATGGATTATCTTTGCATATGGTGTTTTTGGGTTAGTTCCAGTTCAGTATGCTTATTTTATGGCTGTCCAATATGGGAATGCTTCGATCGCAACCATTCTTCAATTCATCGGTCCCTTTTTTATCATTGCTTATCAAGCTATGTTTCGACACTTGCCACCACGACGAATTGAAATTATTAGTGCAATTATCGCCTTTTTAGGGGTTTTTATTATCGCAACTCATGGTCAATTTAATCATTTAGCAATGACGCTTAGTGTTTTAATATGGGGACTAATTTCTGCGATTGGCGTTGCAACGAATACATTAATTCCACAAAATATGCTTCGCGAGGGTCGAGTTCCCTCGTTAATTATTACGGGGTGGGGTCTATTATTTGCCGGATTAACCTTAGTGCTTATTCATCCTAGTCAGCCACATATTCCAAATGTTCCCTCAGTTTGGTTATATGTGTTAGGTATTCTAGTAATTGGGACCCTAATTCCCTTTCAACTAGCTAATAATTCATTAAAATATATCGATGCAACTACATTTAGTTTAATGGACGCATTTGAACCTTTATCAGCGACAATTGGTTCAGTCTTGATTTTTCATTTACAAATGACGGGGGCAGACATTCTTGGGTCGATTTTAGTTATCGTTGCGGTGCTTGCGATTAATATTCGCATTCCACAGAAAAAAATTAAAGAGTAACTAAAAAAAGAAGGTAGGGACTGTGACATAAGTTAAGTTACTTTCATAAAAAGCAAATACGCAGTACAACAATGGCCTCCAACGTCCGGCAAAACCGAACATTGGAGGCCTATTGTTGCTTGCGGGGGCTCGAAAACGAAGTCACAAGCGACTTCTGTCTCGCTCCCTCTTCTTTTTAGTTATCACGAATAACTGTCCCGACTTTACCAGCGAGAGCGTCATCAAGACCATCTAAAGAAGTAATTAATGCTTCTCGTTCTGGATGACCTTCAACAAAGGAAAGACATGCTTCAATCTTAGGTAGCATACTACCAGCAGCAAATTGCCCTTCTTTCATGTATTTCTGAGCTTCTGTAACGTTTAATGTCTTAAGGGCTTTTTCATCTGGCTTTCCATAGTTAACATAAACATGATCAACGGCAGTTAAAATAATCAACTTATCGGCATCAATCTTGTCGGCTAACAATGCACTTGAACGGTCCTTATCAATAACCGCTGGAACTCCTTCAAGTCCCTTATCAGTGATGATTACAGGTACACCACCACCACCACCGGCAATAACAAGCTTGTCAGCATCAATCAATGTTTTAATGCTATCAAGTTCCATAATCTTCATTGGTAGTGGAGAAGGAACGACTTGACGATATCCACGTCCCGCATCTTCTTTAAAAGTGTAGCCCTTTTCTTTGGCAATTTCATCAGCTTGTTCTTTAGTGTAGAAGTCACCAACTGGCTTTGATGGATTTTCAAAAGCTGGATCGTTAGGGTCAACTGCAATTTGCGTTACAATTGTTGCCACACTCTTATTCATCCAACGGTGGTGTAATTCATTTTCTAAACTTTGTTGTAAATGGTAGCCAATATAACCTTGACTCATTGCACCACACTCTGGGAAAGGAAAAGCAGCAGTTTTGCCGTGTTCAGCAGCAAAATTCATCCCTAAATTAATGGCACCCACTTGTGGACCATTACCGTGACTAATAACCACTTGGTTTCCTGCAGCAATTAACCCAATTAATGAGGAAGCAGTATTTTTTACTAACTTTAATTGTTCTTCAGGTGATTTGCCTAATGCATTTCCCCCTAAAGCAACGACTACTTTAGCCATGGCAAATGCCTCCTAATTAGTTTTGTTCACCCAAAGTTGCAACCATTACAGCCTTGATAGTGTGCATCCGGTTTTCGGCTTCACGGAAGACAACTGAATGTTCACTTTCGAATACTTCGTCAGTAACTTCCATTTCCTTTAAGCCAAACTTCTTTTCAATTTCCTTACCAACTTCAGTATCGAGGTTGTGGAATGCAGGAAGACAGTGTTCAAAGAGAACATTAGGGTTTTCAGTAGCCTTCATAACATCCATTGTTACTTGGTAAGGCTTAAGAAGGTTAATCCGCTTTTCCCACATATCATCAGATTCACCCATTGATACCCAAACATCAGCATAGATTACGTCCATACCTTTGACACCTTCTTTGATGTCATTAGTAACAACAATCTTAGCACCAGTCTTGGCAGCAATTTCATTAGCCTTATCTAGGGTTTCCTTAGTTGGTTCCAATTCCTTAGGAGTAACAACGTGGTATTCCATCCCCATTACAGCGGCACCAAGCATTAATGCATTTGAAACATTGTCTTGACCGTCACCGACAAAGGCAAACTTGATATCCTTGTAAGGCTTCTTCAATACTTCGTGAGCTGTTAAGAAGTCAGCAAGTACTTGTGTTGGGTGGTCTTCGTCAGTCAAACCATTCCAAACCGGTACACCAGAGTACTTAGCTAAAATTTCAACATTGCGTTGTGAGAATCCACGGTATTCGATACCATCAAACATTCCACCAAGAACTCGTGCAGTATCCTTAACAGATTCTTTGTGACCGATGTGTGAACCTGATGGGCCAAGGTAAGTTACATGAGCTCCTTCATCCTTAGCACCAACTTCAAAAGAACAACGAGTACGAGTAGAACTCTTTTCAAAAATTAAAGCAATGTTCTTACCTTCAAGATTCTTACCTTCATAACCAGCATATTTTGCCTTCTTTAAATCTTCAGCAAGATCAAGCATATATTCCATTTCCCGAGTGTTAAAATCGGCAAGAGTTAAGAAACTACGATTACGTAAATTAAAAGCCATTTTTATTTCCTCCTAAGGTCTTAATACAAGTACTATAATAGGATGAAGTTTCACAATACTTCAAATAAATTCCATAAATAACAGAAAAAAATTCAACTATTTTTTTTGCAACAATTTCTTTATTCACAAGGATGTAAGCGGAAACAGCTACACATTTGTAAAACAGCAGCTCTATTGTCTATTATCTTCACAAAGAGTAAAATTAAATAGTGTTTCAAGATACTTCAAACAACATCAAGAAATCGGTGAAAATACATGAATTTTTATATTTTAGATAATGATAGTAAAATTATTCATTTATTATCCAATATTATTGAAAATGATTTCAACAATACCGTCGTCGGAACAACCTCTAATCCGCAACAGGCCTATGATGATGCAATGCGCCTAGGAATTGACATCATGTTTATTGATTATGCAATGCCAGCAATGGATGGAGTTCAACTTATTCAAAAAATTCAGGACAGTCATCATTATCCACACTTCATTATGACTGCTCAAGCAATTCTGCCTTCTGTAAAAACAAGTGCATATCAACATGGGATTGATTTTTTTATTGAAAAACCATTAAACATTGCAGAAGTTAAGTCCGTTATTAAACTAGCAGCACAAAATATTAATATGTCTAACCGCCTTCTTCAAGTTTTGGACCTTGTGAGTGGTGCTGCTACGAACAATAATACGGTTACGATTAGTGGAAAAAACAAGAAAAAAGAAAACGCCCAATCTATCTTACGTTTTCTCGGTATTACAGCTGGAAATGGCGCCCCTGCAATTAACAAACTTATTAATACAATGATTGAACGAGAGATTAGTTTTGATGAAGTTAATTTTGAAGAATTTTTCCAATGTGATGAACATGGTAAAAAGATAATTTTCCAACGAATTCGGCGCGATATAAAAACTGGTCTTAATAATCTCGCCCATATGTGTATGGATTATCCAGAAAACGATATTATTCTGGAATATGCAAATAACTTATATGAATATAAAAATGTCCACAATGAAATTTCATTTCTCAAAGGCGAACGTACTAATGGTGGTCAAGTGTCACTAAAACACTTCTTTAATGGATTGATTCAAGAAATAAATTAACAATAAAATAACGGAGAAAATGACCTTAAGACGGTTGTTTTCTCCGTTATTTACATTATCTAAGTTCTTGTAAAAAGGCTTCACACTTCTCTTCATCTACCCCTGCAGCAGTTAGCGATCGCAATGGCATATTCGCAGAAATCACTACCCATGCGGCATCAGCCATCATTGGTTTTAAAGCATCATATAAGCCAGATTGTTTAAGTGCTTCTTGAATTTTAGGATTATTACTATTCCAAACTTCGCCAATGTAGGTATCCGCTGTAATCGTTGTTCCACAAAGCCAATCTCGCGGGTCTTGTTCGCTGTAGCCAGGACGAGGCTGATGGAGATCATAGCCCTAGCTTTGTTGCGCAACAATCTTGCCATCACGATCCATCGCTGAAACCTTAACTGCACTTGTCCCTAGGTCGACCCCAATTACATATTCGTTCATTATAATTTCATTCCCTTCTTAACCAATTTTATTTTTAAGTATCTTTTTTCTTACCATTCTTCTCTTCATAATTTACAATCATCGAGTATAACTTAAATTATGTTATACTAACAATAATATTAATAATAAGAAAGGATGACCATTATGATTGCATATAAAAATTGTATTCCTAACGACCTTGACTACACAGTTGGTAAGGGTGGTAAAACAACAATTCGTGTTAATGGTAAGGATATTGTTCTCACTTTTAAAGATGTTCCCGCCAAAAATCCTAAATATATGAACATTAAAATATTTTCTGTTCCTAAACATGTAATGGCTTCAATCATAATTAATGCCTATCTTAAAGATGATACTAATAATTTAGATATAAATAAAAAGGTTAAAGAGAAATTAGCAAACTGTATTAATACAGCTGTAAGAAATCGTTTTGGTCTTATTTAATAAAAAGGAAGAAGGCATCGGTCCTTCTTTTTTATTAAATTATTTTAAATGTAAAATTTTAAATTCTAAATAACACCACAAGATAATTAGTAAAATACTATAAGCGGCAGAAAGCCATACTACATATTTTAAAAATGCCAAGATATGAAAAACAGTTAATATTTGCAGACAAATCGTTAAAACAATCCATACTACTAAATGATCTTTTACCCGATCCCGATGTTCAATTAATTCTTCTTTTTTCATAAAAATACTCCAGATAAAAGGAGAGAATAGCTATGTCGTAACAGCTATTCCCCTTCTTGATTATATTTAATTTATACTAATCATTCTTATCCATCTTAGCTCGTAATTCTTTACCAATTTCTTCATAGCCTGGCTTACCAAGCAATCCAAACATGTTAGTCTTATAAGCTTCAACACCCGGTTGGTTAAATGGATTAATACCGTTTAAGTAACCTGAAATTCCCATCGCAACCTCAAAGAAGTAAATAAGGTAACCTAACGTATATTCATCTTCTTGTGGGATATGAACAGTCATCACTGGTACTCCACCATCAGTATGAGCAGCAACCACTGCTTCATAAGCCTTGGTGTTAACGTAATCCATTGTCTTACCTTCCAAGTAGCCTAAACCATCAAGATTATCTGGCTCAGTTGGAATTTCCATGTCATAATTTGGCTTATCAAGCTTAACAACGGTTTCCATTAAGAAACGGCGACCTTCTTGGATGTATTGACCAAGTGAGTGAAGGTCGGTTGTGAAGTTAGCTGAAGAAGGATATATTCCTTTTTGATCTTTTCCTTCTGATTCCCCAGCTAATTGTTTCCACCATTCCGCAAACATCCGCATGTTAGGCTCGTAGTTTTCGAGTAATTCTGTTTCATAGCCCTTACGATAAAGAATGTTCCGGTAAGCAGCGTATTGGTAGGCTTCGTTCTTGGTTAGATCAGGATCAACATAATCCTTTTCCGCTTGTGCAGCTCCTTCCATCAGCTTATCAATGTCCGCACCAGAAGCAGCGATTGGCAAAAGACCTACCGCAGAAAGAACTGAATAACGTCCTCCAACCCCATCAGGAATAACAAAGGTTTCATAGCCATGAGCATCTGCTTCAGTCTTTAAGGCACCCTTAGCCTTATCAGTAGTAGCATAAATCCGCTTATTAGCTTCATTTTCACCATACTTCTTAATTAAAAGGTCCTTAAAGATTCGGAAGGCAATTGATGGTTCAGTGGTTGTTCCTGACTTTGAAACAACATTGATGGAAAAGTCTTTATCACCAATTAATTGGATCAAGTCGTGAACATAGGTTGAACTCAAGGAGTTACCAGCAAAGACGACCAATGGAGCTTTCCGGTCTTTTGCCTTTTGAGCTTGATAGAAAGTATTGTGTAAGAAGTCGATCGCCATTTGGGCACCAAGGTAAGAACCACCAATTCCAATAACAACTAAGACATCTGAATCACGTTGAATCTTATCAGCGGCCTTTTTAATACGAGTAAATTCTTCTTTGTCATATTCGGTTGGTAAATGGAGCCAATCACGGAAGTCGGCACCAGCACCAGTTCCATTCCGTAATTCATCATTAGCGGCGTTAACCATTGCTTGCATTTCGCCAAGTTCGTTTTCATGAACAAATTGCTTTAATGCGCTACTGTCAAATTTAATGTGTGTCATTCCAATAGCTTCTTTCTATTTTTATTTTTTAGACATTTAAATGATAGCGGATAATGAAGTCGGTTTCAATCAGAACTAGCAAATTTTTCTCATTAATGAAAATTGACAATTTAAGGTTAATTAAGCATACTGGAAACACGCAGCGTATCCGCTTACATAATTTGAAAGGAAGAATTATTCATGGATAAAAATACTGAAAATATGTTAGCTGGAAAGTCTTATCGTCCTGGAACACCGGAACTGAATAAGTTTTCTCACCTTGCTCATCGTCTTTGTCGTGACTATAACTTAACAACTGATGAAGATACTGTTGAACGAGGAATGATTATTGATCGCCTATTTCCTCATCATGCTGACGGAATATATCTTCAAGGACCTATTCATATTGATTACGGTCGGTTTACTAAAATAGGTAAGAATTTCTATGCTAATTTTAACTTTACCATTTTAGATACATGTCCTGTTACTATTGGAGATAATGTAATGTGCGGCCCAAACGTCTCGATCATTACAGCCATGCATCCTCTCATGTATCAGCAACGTAATATTCGTCAACAAGCAGACGGTCAGTTCGATGACGTTGAATATGGCAAACCAGTTACAATTGGCGATAACTGTTGGCTTGCAAGCAATGTAACAGTTTGTCCAGGCGTAACAATCGGCAATGGTTGCGTTATCGGAGCAGGTACTGTCGTTACTAAAGATATTCCTGATAACTCCCTTGTTCTTGGTGTCCCAGGCAAAGTAATTCGTCCTATTACTGAAAAAGACCGCTTGGAAAATTTCCCTTATTAAATAATAATTCATACATTAAAAGACCTTCATCAAAAATCCGATGAAGGTCTTTTTTAGTTTTAATATAATTTAAGCAAAAATAGTTAAAATACTTCCGGCAACAATAAAGATGATTCCGGCAATTGTAAATGACATTTCCCGCCGAGTCTTGTGTTCATGAAGAACTAAGATACCACCAATTGTTGCAATAATAACGTTCATTTGCGTGAAGACAAAGGCTGTATTAATTCCTAATGCTCGTCCAGCAAAGATATAAGCTAAAGCAGCAATCCCCCAAGAAATACCACCCCAGATATTGAGGTATTGCTTCTTTTGCTTAAAGGAGTCAATATTTCCTGAACAAATAGCATAAATAACAGATCCAAGTAAAATACCAAGCATTTCTGGAAGGAAGATACCTAAAGAACTATCATTAGCAACCATTGGCATCTTTGGGAACGCTGAGTAAACCCAGTAACCAATAGAAGTAATTAATAGAAAAAGGAAATTCTGAACAGTAATTTTCTTTCCGCTGCTCTGATCAGTAACAGAGGTCATCAAAGCACCAACAATAACAATTGCTAAGGCGATGAAACCAATAGTAAGAGCACGTGCTCCACGCCATTCTCCAAAGATAATAACCCCAATCAAAGAATTACCAACTAATTGAAGTACTGTTGATAGGGGAATCGTATTTGAAACACCCATCCGCTTAAATGAAACAAATTGTCCAATTTGACCAATTGTCCATAAAGCACCACACAATACAGAGAACCAGAATCCAGTCGTTGTAACAGTTGGATGACCAATAATAAATGCAACCAACCCAACAATCGTAGCACCGGCACCAATACCAAACATTTGGTTAATCGTTGAACCACCAATCTTACCAGTGATCAGTGGCATAATTCCCCAACCAATCGCAGGGATTAAAGCAAGTAAGTAGTTCATAAAAAATTCTCTCCTATCAATCCGTAATATTATTACGAGATATAAGTGTATCATATGGTAAACGCTTCCACAAGCGCTTTCTTTAAATTTATTTGGATTATAAAAATTGATCTACAAAAAAGAAACGCTTCACTATCACAGTTAAAGCGTTTCACTTAAAACATTGGTTTACTTTTTATCTTTACTATTTGTAGGTTGAATATTGTGAGGAGCATATTCCCGATCAGGGAAAAAGATTGTAAATGTCGTCCCCTTGCCATACTGACTTTTTACGTCAATTTTTCCTCCATGAAGGAGAACTAACTGCCGCACAATCGCTAGCCCTAAGCCGGATTCCCCGTACTTAGTATTCATCCGTGAACGATCAGCCTTATAGTATCGTTCCCAGATATTTTCAAGCTGTTCGGGAGTCATCCCAATCCCGTTATCTTGAACTTCAAATTTACTTCCCTTTTCCACACGTCTTCCTCGAATATCAATAATTCCGTTATCAGTGAATTGGATAGCGTTTTGAATAATATTGAACATAATCTGCACAAACCGATCATAGTCTGCATATACTCGTAAATTCTTTTCTACATCCAAGTGCAAAATATCCTTCTTTTCTTTTGCCTTTTTCGCTAACTGCTCTCGTAAGTTTTCGAGTACTGCTGATGCATCAAATACTTTCCGTTCCATCGCAATTTGGTTAGTGCGAATCTTTTCATAATCCAAATTATCATTAACTAAACGAATTAAACGACGAGTATCGTTCTGCATTAATTGAATACTATGCTTTTTATCCTCTTCTGGAATCGCATCATACTGTAACCCTTCAAGAATTCCATTAATAGTTGTTAATGGCGTCCGCATTTCATGAGCTGCATTGGCCATAAATTGGCGTCTTCGCTCTTCTTGCCGGCGAATTTCTTGTTGTGATTCACGTAATGAAGCGGTCATTTGGTTAAAACTTCGACCAAGATCGGCCACTTCATCACGCCCATTATCGTCCACTTCAACATTGTAATTTCCTTGCGCAATTTGGTGAGTGGCCATTCGCAATCGATCAATTCGTTTGGTAATCGACCGTGCCAAGAAGTAGCTAACCGCAAGTGTTACAAGGCTAGCAGTCAGTAATGCCATTATTAAGTTAATCTTTATTTGATGCATATTTTGCTCAATCGTCGAGACAAAGGTTGCAATTGAAACTACCGCAATCATCTTCCCTTTATAGAAATATGGTCGTGAAACTTCGGTCATTCTTGGAGAGACACCCTTTGATACTCGTGAATTAATTTTAGGAGTAATTAGTTTAGTACAAACGGTTTCTCCCTTTTTTAACTTTTTCCAATCACTTTTACTCATACTCGGAGCAAAGCCGTTACTGGCAAAGATTTTCCGGTGAGTTGTATCATAAATTGCAAAGTGAACATTTTGACGTGTTAAAAGATTGGCATTGCTATTTAACGATTCTGTAGCAAACCCTTCAAAACTTTGGGTTGCCATATTGTAACGAATAGAATCCTGAATTAAACTATCAGAATAACTTTTCAATTGTTGCCACGTATTATGATACATAGTGTTATTAGTTACATTTATAAATGAAATACTAACAATCACCATTAGCGTCAGAATAATCGCAAAAAATGAAAGCATCAACCGATACATTAATTTCATTAGTCGTTACCCTCGTCATCAAACTTATAGCCGACCCCCCATACAGTCTTAATTACTTGAGGTCCAATATTTTCTAACTTTTGCCGTAACTTTTTAATATGAGCATCAACAGTTCGTTCATCACCATAATATTCATAATCCCATACTAATTGTAAAAGTTGTGAACGGGTGAATACTTGACGTGGTTTAGAAGCAAGTGTCTTTAATAAGTCAAATTCTTTAGGTGTCAAGTCGCCGACAAGTTTTCCGTATAAGAATACTTCTCTTGTCTTAGTATTCATCTTAAAGTTCTTTGTTTGAATATCGAATGTATCATCACTATCGGTATCTTGAACATCCTCAAGCTTGTTTAAATGTGTTCGCCGATAAAGAGCCTTGATCCGCGCAATCAAAGTAATTGTACTAAATGGTTTGGTTACATAATCATCAGCACCAATTTCTAATCCTAATACCTGATCACTTTCAGTATCACGAGCTGTTAACATAATTAAAGGAACTGTTGGTGATACGCGCCGAATATCAGCTGCTACTTGCATCCCATCCTTCTTAGGAAGATTAAGGTCTAGCAAAATAATATCCCATTTATGAGGATCAGCATTAAACTTTTCTTCTGCTTCAACGCCATCATAAGCAAATTCATATTGCCATTTTTCTTTCTTGAAAAACATTGCCATCATTTCACAGACAGAATGGTTATCCTCAATCATTAATATTTCCATTTAATTCATTCCTTTATATTTTATCTGAACACTATTTACTAATTTTTACATGGGAATCCCTTCTTATGAACCCCCACTAATTATCCTAATATTCTTAGCATTAAAAAAGACTGCCATAAACCAATGGCAGTCCTTATAGGCATATAGTGGAGATGACGGGAGTCGAACCCGTGTCCAAGCATATCGCCATTTCAATCTCTACGTTCGTATCTCAACTATTTAGATTTCACTAACCAAAACGCCGTTGATCAGGGCAAACATGGTTAGCTAGCTTGATTAATCTCTTCTTATTACTTCAAACGGGAGTAACAAGCGTAGTCCACTAATTATAAAACCCATTGCCGCATCATGGACGAACCCGGAATGGATCTACGCGCGCTACTTGTTAGGCAGCGTATGCGTAAGAGTTTGAATTATTGTTTGCAGTTATAATTTAAAACTGAGCGTTTTTACGAAGACGCAACCTTCGAAACGCAATTGAAACTCGACCTATACCTGTCGAATCCATAAACATCCCCATAAGAGATATCCTTATTATACCACATTTGTACAAAAAAGCGAGACTATGAAGATTACCTTCTTAGTCTCGCTTTTGCTTTGTCCTAATAATTCAATTTAAATTTTAGTACCAACCATTTGCTTGCCAGTGAGCCTGAGCATTTTGCCATGAACCGTAACGACTTGCAACATATTGGTCAGCAACCCGTTCTTGATTAGCTGCTGAGTAGTCACCGTTAAGGTATGATGCTGATAATTGGTACTTACCAATGTATTGACCGTTAGTAGCACCGTAGTTACCACCAGATTCACGAGCAGCAATCCAAGCCTTAGCAGCAGCTTCTGAACCTGAAGCATTTGAAGTATAGCTTTGGCTAGCTTGACTTTGAGCTTGTTGAGGTTGTGCTTGTGCAGCTTGTTGTTGAGTAGCTTGAGTATTGTTGTCAGCTACATTTGCATTAGCTGCGTTTTGAGCGTTGTATTCTTGAATTTCACCATCGCTCTTGATGATTAACTTTTGACCAACGTAAATCTTGTTAATATCTTGAATATTATTCTTCTTAGCAAGATCATTGACCATACTGTTGTCTTTTGCGAATTTGTAAGAAATACCTGAAAGTGTGTCACCACTTTGTACGGTGTAGATAGTGTCGGCATTAGCAGCAGTAGCCGTTGCACTAACACCTAAGGCCACTGCACCAAGAGTAGCAGATACTTTAGCAAAGTTTTTCTTAGAAATCATAAATTAAACAACCATCCTTTATTATTTAGCAAATTATCTTTTCCGTTTCAACACCCTATATATTACACTCTTAATATTACTAAGCTGTAACAGCACCATTTCTATTTACTACTCTCCGTTGGCTTTTTGTAATATTTTGTAATATAAGTTGTCAATTAATATGATTATAAAATTTGCAATCCCTTGTGCTAGTTAGCTTTTAGGGAGCCATAACTTTTATCGAAAATTCATTAAATAATAAATAAAAAAGAGTATTTTTTTAGCAAAAAATTCATATTTGCACCAAAAATACTCTTTATTTTACTTTTTATAACAATCTTTATTACAAAAGTGTTGCAAAATAACGTTCACAATACCTTGCAACTCCATCATTATCATTTGTATCTGTGATTGCTGTCGCCACTGCCTTAACGTTAGGAAGACCATTTTCCATTACAATTCCTTGAGCCGCGGCTTCGATCATTTCAAGATCATTATCAGCATCCCCAAATGTCATTAAATTACTAAAGTCATCACCAAAATGATCCAGTAAGGCCTTCAATCCAACCGCCTTATTTAATTTTTTAGGTAAGAATTCCATTATCATTGGTTGGGATTGAACTGCGTGATAATGTGCTTTAAGCTCAGCTGGAAGTTCTTTTATAAGAGGGGATAATTTTTCAGGTGTAATCGCCATTACAGCTTTACTATAAGTTGTTTCCGGCACATCGCTCATTGACAAAGATTGGAATTCAATATTCTTTAACACTGTCCGATAAATGGAGCCTGAATAATCATTCAATTCGTATACTCGTTCAAAGTCTAAAATATTGAGGGGAATCTTTTTCCTTTTAACATAAGAAAATAATGGCAGTAAATCACTCTTCTTCATTCCTAATTCAAAAAGATGTTCGCGCGATTCATTGTTAATAACTAGTCCGCCATTAAATGTAATTGTGTAATCGTCTGGATCAGTTAAGCCAAGCTGTTCAATATATGGCCAAATTGCATTGATAGGCCGACCCGTACAAAGCACTACCTTAATTCCCTCTTGATGTAATTGCTTTAGAACACATTCATTACGTTGACTAATTTCTTTATTACTATTTAATAGCGTATTATCTAGGTCTAACGCAACCATTTTAATCATTTTTTATTCCCTCTTTCGGATTTTTCCCTGAATTATTTGTTGATTAAAGTCTTCAAAAAGTGTTAAAAACTTATCAGCACGATCCTCACCATAAATTTGAACCCAATTGGCAAAGCGGTGATTAATCCTTTGCCAAATCTCACTTTCAGCATTTTTACCTTTTTTTGTTGCAACCAAAAACATCCGGCGTCGATCAGCTGGATCAGCTTTTTGTTCAACATATTTTTGCTGAAAAAGGACCTTTAATTGGCGAGAGACGGCACTCCTTGTTACTTGCCGTTGCTCGGCGATATCCATTAGTTTGATATTAGGATGGTTAATGATTTTTCGTAAAATCAAGAATTGTTCAAAAGATAAATTATATTCACTAGCCGGTTCGGAAATAAAGCTTTCGATGCCCTTTAAGCCTGTTAAGTAAATATTGATAGCTTTGTCTAATAATTGATCTTCGTGTGTCATTACTAATCTCCTATTTTTTTGTCAAAATCTCTTTTGCAATTAACCGTGCAAAATGATCATTTCCACTTGGTCCCATATGCACATTGTCACTTGCAAACCAATCAGGGTGCCCTTGACTTGCCTTATTCCAATCGACCACATGGATATTCTTATGTTTCTTTGCTAAATCTTTAATTTCGTTATTTACCGTTTGCTGCCATGGCTTTGTTGGGACATGGGCAGTTACCCAATAGATCTGGTGCCCAGAGCCAATCGCACTTAAAATATCGTCTAACGTATCTTGCGTCATAGGGCCGTTCGTTCCCAAATTCAAGACAACAATCTTATTTAAATGCCCATCTGCCTTTAATTGTTTGATAACATCAGGAGCGGCAGAACCTTGACGTCCAACTTGTGCATCAACATAGGCATTCGGCATTAATTTCTGAATACTATCTGCAGCATCGGCCATTACCGAATCACCAATAGCAGTCACTTTTAACTTTTGGGCAGCCTTTATTTGTGCAGGGGTTAAATCATACTGTTTCTGAAGCTTAGAAGTATTACCACTAGCTTCCGCAACATTATCCCCCTTTGCAATCTTCTTATTGTGTTCTTCAGCAGCCTGGTGGTTTTGCTCTATCCGTTGTTGAACCGCTGTTTTCTTTGGTGCACGGTTTGGTTGGCACAAACCGATAAATGCAATAACAACAACTAATACACTTACCATCATTTTAGCCCCGCTTTGCCAACTAAAGTGATGCGTTTCTAACACATGTTGAAGATCAGCCGGTAATTTTGACCACTGATACTGAGCAAATGGGCGTTCAATTAACCGGTAAGAAACTTCACTTACTACTAAAATAATAATGATTTCTACTAATGCATTGAGAAGTGGATGATTGCCGACTTTGATTAATCGTTCATAAAAGACCATAACGGGATATTGATAAACATAAATTCCATAAGAACGCTGACCAACCCAATGAAAGACAGGATTTGTAAACCATTTATTCATCCCCGCACCTGGGTGAATAATAGTAGCCATTAATATCATTCCAATAAAGCTATAGAGAAACATTCCCCCGCGGTAAGTAAAAGATGACTGTCCATTCAAAGAAAAAAAGCCAACAATGGTCAATACTGTTGCAATAATTCCTATAGTATTAAGTAAACGGCGACTATTTGCCTGTAAGTTAGGCCGAAGTCGATTTAATGGCCACGCAAGCCCTAACCACGATCCAAGCAAAAGTGAAAAGGCCCGTGTATCAGTTCCATAATAAACCCGATTGATATTCGCCGGGTCGTAAAGAACAGCCATTTCTATTGCTGACAATACAGCCAATATAAAAACTACCCGCCGTACATTCTGTAGCTTCTTAAAAACCACAAATAACAACGTAATAATCAGGGGCCACAGAAGATAAAATTGTGCTTCAACCCCTAATGTCCAAAGATGGGTAAAAGGTGAAACGCCACCAAATTGATCAAAGTAGGACTGCCCATGACTTATTTCCCACCAATTATATACCCACGTTAAATTAGTAACAATTACCGCCCGAATATTATGGAGTAATTCTCGTGCAAATAATGTAATATACGCTGTCGTTAAAATTAACATCGCAATTAATGTCGGATATAGTCTCCGAAATCTCTTTAGATAGAAATGTCCTAAACTAATATGACCGCCATATTTAAGTTGCCGACTAAACTGATAGGTTACAAAATATCCAGAGACTAATAGAAAAAGCGGCACTCCTAAATAACCACCCATCAAAATATTGGGCAATAGGTGGTAAATAATAACTCCTAAGACAGCTAATGTTCGTAAGCCGTCTATCCCTGTAACAAAATAGTGCGACTTCATCCCCTGTGATGGATTAAAATTTGGCTTCATTGCCTACCCTCCACATTTTTAGTACTACCAAATAACTCAGCTTCCTGGTTTATCCAATATGATTTTCTTTTAATATCGTTTGAACAACCTCTTCAATCTCTGCGGGACGTTTCCATTCTTCCCAATGATCCATTGCTTCGGTTTGCATCTTATAGTGAGTATTTATAAAGTGTTCATATTTAATAACATTTTTAGAATGAGGAATATTTAATTCTAAAATACGAACCTCTTTAATAAAATTCCGTTCAGCTGCTAATTCTGCACGGCCATTTTGAACCATATTACCAATTTCATAATATTTCGAGCCGTCATTACGGGTAATTTCTTCAATTAATGTTAACGTTTCGTGTTGTTCTTCCACGTTGTTCTTCCCCTTTCAATCCTTATTATTATAGCGAGTTTAAATAAAAAAATCACCGCCTAAAAGACGATGATCGGCATAAGAGAGAAAGAGAATTGATTAGAAGGTAATTACTTTATACCTTGCAACTATTATGATAGCGTTTCCATAAATGTAAGTCAACCCTTTTATTAAACAAATTCAAATAAAACATCAAATTACTTTTAAAAATAAAAAGAAGTTGAGAAACCAACTAAAGCATTTCTAACTTCTTTTATAATTTTATTGAACTGTAACAGATTTTGCGAGATTACGTGGCTTATCAACATCGAGTCCCTTACCAAGACTAGTGTAGTAAGCCAACAATTGGGCTGGAATTACGCTAAGAAGTGGCGTCAACACCTCATCTACATCTGGAAGAACGAATGTATCGTCTTCTTTTGCAAGGTGCCGTGAAACAATTGTAATTGCATTGGCGCCACGAGCCTGCGTTTCTTCAAGATTGCTCCGTGTTAAGCCAGCAGTCCGATCTTGGGTAATAATTCCAATTACTGGAGTCTGATCTTCAATTAAAGCAATTGTTCCATGCTTCAATTCACCAGATGCAAAACCTTCCGCTTGAACATATGAAATTTCCTTTAACTTCAAAGCAGCTTCAAGTGAAACTGACCAATCCATTCCCCGGCCAATGTAGAAGGCACTTGGAGATTTAGAGAGATAACGAGAGGCAATTTCTTCTACTTTCTTCTTGCTGTCAGTAATTGATTGCATACCATTAGCAACTAATCCTAATTGGTGCTTAACATCAAAGTCTTTAGCTGCTTGCTTATCCATGTAGACACCTAATGCTTGAGCAAGAATAGCTTCTACAGCAATTTGGGCAGTGTAGGCTTTTGTTGAAGCCACGGCAATCTCTGGCCCAGCGTAAAGTAATTCCGTATAAGTTGCTTCACGAGAAAGCGTTGACTTGTCAACATTAGTAATTGTTAAGCTTGGCCAGTTATGCTTATTAACATTAACAAGTACTTCCCGACTATCAGCCGTTTCCCCACTTTGACTTAAGAAGATAAAGAACGGCTTCTTAGAAAGAAGTGGTTGCTCGTAAGCAAATTCTGATGAAATATGAACAGATGTAGGAATTCCACAAAGTTTTTCAAAAATGCGCGCACCTACTAAGCCAGCGTGATAGCTTGTACCGGCACCAACAATGTAAAGGTGGTCGGCATTTGCCATATCTTTTAGCATCTCTTCATTAATTTGTGCTACATCATTATCACCAAAGTATTCTTGAACTAACTTCCGCATAACAGCTGGTTGTTCATCAATTTCCTTTAACATGTAGTATGGGTAGGCGCCTTTATCTGCGGCATTAGCATCCATATCAACCTTAAATGTTGACCGGTCAATCTCATTACCATCAAAGTTTTTAACAGTAACATGATCTGGCTTAACAATTACCAATTCGTGGTCACCGATTTCCATAAAGGTATTAGTTTCCTTAATCATTGACATTGCATCAGAACCAACCATGTTATAACCATCAGCAATACCGACTAGTAATGGACTCTTATTTTTAGCAACAAATAATGTATCTGGTTGTTCTTTATCCATCAATACAAACGCATATGAGGAATCAGGGCTGATTAAACGAAGAACCTTAAGGAGAGCTGCTTCTGTTGACATTCCAGATTCAACTACAAATTTATCAACTAATTGAACAATTACTTCTGTATCAGTTTGACTAACAAATTTAACGTCAGATAAGTATTCTTTCTTTAAATCAGCATAATTTTCAATTACACCGTTGTGAACTAAGTAGAACCGTTCGTCTTGAGAGTATTGAGGGTGAGCATTAGCTTCATTTGGTTCACCATGAGTAGCCCACCGGGTATGACCAATTCCGGCTAAACCATGAACTTCTTCCCCGAGGGCCGCTTCTAGATTGGCAATCCGCCCTGGTCGCTTTACAAGGTAATCATGTCCTTGTTGATCATTAACATAAACTCCTGCAGAGTCATATCCACGATATTCAAGACGCTTTAATCCATCAATTAGAATTGACAAACTCTTGTCAGTTCCTGTAACTCCAACAATTCCACACATAATTAAATTCCATCCTTTAAATAAAATTGGTATAGATAACTAGTGATTATCACTAAATCTAATCAACTGTATTGTATAGTACAGTTTTTAGATTATCTTGTCAATTATTTTATTAGATTGGTCTATATGGTTTAAAATTTGTTAAAAGATTAAAAAGTGGGGATAGAAGAATAAATTTCTTCTATCCCCACTTTTTAATTCATCACGTTATTCTACTTCTAGTTCCGCGCGGGCAACATCACCGATCCGTTCAACGTATTCATGAACTAATTCTGGTGTAGCTGCTTCAGCCATAATTCGCAAAAGAGGTTCTGTCCCACTAGGACGAACAAGCACCCGTCCATCCCCATTCATTTCTTTTTCGACTTGCGCAATGATTCCCTTTAATTTTTGATTCTCCATTGCAGTAGTTTTATCTGCTACTTTAATATTCAACAACTCTTGTGGATAAGTTGTTACATCATTTGCTAATTCAGCGAGTGTCTTCCCAGAGTCTTTAACTACAGACAAAAGTTGAAGTGCGGTAAGCATTCCATCCCCAGTGGTATTGTGATCTAAGAAAATAATATGTCCCGATTGTTCACCACCAAGGTTATAACCATTTTTCAGCATTTCTTCAACAACGTAACGGTCACCAACCTTAGTCTTAACACTCTTTAAGTTGTGTGCTTCTAAGGCTTTGTACATTCCCAAATTACTCATCACAGTGGTAACCACTGTATCTTTCTTAAGTAATCCTTTCTTATCCATGTACTTACCACAGATATACATAATCTTATCACCGTCAACAATATTTCCCTCATTATCAACAGCAATACAACGGTCACCATCACCATCAAATGCTACTCCAAGATCAGCATTATTTTCCACAACTGCTTTTTGGAGGCTCTCTGGGTGAGTTGATCCACACTTTAGGTTAGTATTTAAGCCATCTGGTTGATCATTAATTGGAATAAAGTCCACATTCATATCAGCAAAAAGATTAGAGATAAAACCACTTGTTGCACCATTAGCAGCATCAACTACTACTTTTAATCCTTCAAGATCATTTGAAACAGTTTGTTCCAAGAAGGAAGTGTATTTTAATGCTCCCTCATGATAATCAGCAACTGTTCCTAAGCCAGTATCAGATGGTCGTGGCAACGTATCTTCTTTAGCATCTAGTAATTGTTCAATTTCATATTCCAGTTCATCGGACAATTTAAATCCATTACCACCAAAATATTTAATCCCATTGTATTTAATTGGGTTATGACTAGCAGTAATCATAACTCCAGCATCAGCTTCTTGTGCCCGAACAAGGTAAGCAACCCCAGGAGTAGTGACTATACCTAGCCGTAAAACTTCAATACCAACGGATAATAATCCAGCAATCAATGCATTTTCGAGCATTTCACCTGAAATTCGTGTATCACGAGCAACTAATACTTGAGGTTGTTTCCGTTCTGAATGCCGAGTAAGAACATATCCGCCTGCACGACCAACACGGAATGCCAATTCTGGACTTAAATCTTGATTTGCAACACCACGAACTCCATCAGTTCCAAAATATTTTAACTTCATTTCACTTCTCCTCTATGTATTATCTTTATTATTGATTTCGACTATTTGAACTTGAATCTTCATTGCTTATGCTACTTGAAGATTGAGATGTTTCAGATGAAGAATCTGAAGAGTCATTTCGCGATGTTGCTCTCGAACTGCTCTTTACTTCTTCACTCTCCTCACTACCACTGCTACTTGATGAACTATCACTCGAACTACTGCTCTGTGAGCCCGCAGAAATAGGAATAGAAACATTAGTAGTAGTTGGTGAAATCACAACATTAAGCGTCTGACCATTTCGATCAATTGCTTGTAACGTTACCTGTCGTGCAATATTATCCTTTGCATTGTGCGGAATTGCTACAAAAGCAACAATTCGGTTTACTTTATTAACTTCATCTCGTGAACCAGTAACTTGGACAGTCTGAATATCGCTATGTGGACGTCCAAGTTTATTGCCATTATCCAAATCTCTAGTGCTCAAACGAATAGTTACTTTCATTGTAATTGTCTTGCGTGGCTGAATATTAACATTAATATATTGTGGATCAATTTTAGAAGTTAATTCTGAGTTTAACCCACTCGTTTTTAACTTTACTCGGTGTTTACCAGGAGTCAAGTCAGACAAATCCGCATACACCTTAAAATTTTGAGTATTAGAGGTGGTTGTAACCAATGCGGAAGGCCCGGTTACCTTAACCTTAACATATTGAGGATACCCGCTGACAATATACTTATTATTATCAATTGTTACATCAAGAGGCATTCGAAGGGTAATTGATTTATTTGACATTAATGCACTACTCTGGTTATTATTCCGAGTATTTTGACGAAGGAAGCCGCTTTTGCTCCCATTTACATACATGAATAAAAAGAGTGCTAAGATTAATGAAATAATTCGCAAAAACCATTTCCGGCGAAAGAAGCCTTTAGTGTCTTTGCCCATGTCGGCCACCTCCTTTACGTTGAAACTTAGCATAAAGTTCTGTTACCAAGTTTTCGTGTTGAGGCTCATGCGTATACAATTGAGCACGCAAGAACTTTAGGTATTCATCACGCGACATGTTTCGAATTAATTCATTATCCTTCGTAATTGAAACTTCACCGGTTTCTTCTGAGATAACAATCGTCAATGCATCTGTCACTTCACTAATTCCAACTGCCGCCCGATGACGTGTTCCTAATTCTTTAGGAATCAATTTACTATCAGACAAAGGAAGATAGGCAGCCGCTACTGCAATTCGATTATTTTTTATAATCACTGCTCCATCATGTAAAGGCGTATTAGGAATAAAAGTATTAATAAGCAACGCACCCGAAATATCAGCATCGAGAGGAATACCAGTTTCAATATACTCTTCTAGACCAGTTTTCATTTGAATACTCATTAAAGCACCAATTCTTCGCTTTGACATGTACTGAATCGCTTGGTCTAATTGCTTAATCATATCTTCTTCTTTCTCATTTGCTGTTTGATTATGAGTGAAGAATGTTCCTCGACCAAGGTGTTCCAATCCGCGCCGAATTTCAGGCTGGAAGATAATAACAATTGCAATAACACCCCAGTTGATAATCTGGTCCATTACCCACGAAACAGTACTCAAGCCAACATACCAACTGACAATCTTAACCAAGATAATGATCAGAATACCACGAAATAGTTGGACAGCTCTTGTACCACGAATTAACATTAATAACTCGTAGATTAAGAACCAAATTACTAAGATATCAATTAAGTGAATCAGATTCTGCCATGTTAGAAGCGAAATTATAAATTGCATCGCATTCACCATCCTCTAAATCACGTTCATATTATATCATTTCATTTCGTGTTTAGCTTAATCTAGAAAAAATTACTTTAAAGTTTTGGAAATAAATAAAGGCTCAGCTGATTAAATAACTGCTGGGCCCTTAATATTAAATTATTTCCCGGGAAATTTTAGTGTTCTTGAACTTCATTTGGATGCGCCTTTTCCCAACGATGCTCTGTCCAGAAGTAAATAGTGATAAGTGCAAAACAGATTGCTGGAACGATGAATGATAACTGCATTGAACCAGTTAAGTCTGATACCCGTCCTTGAATCGTTGGAACAATTGCACCACCAATTAAGGACATAACGATAAATGCACCACCAGTTTCGGTGTACTTCTTTTCGTGAATTTGATCAAGAGTATGAGCATAGATCGTTGGCCATTCTGGTCCAAAGAAGAAACTAGTTGCGATTGCCGCAATTACCGCTGTAATGTTAGGAACAGTAAAGGTAATTACCAATGAAATTGTTCCAAGTAATGAGAACCAAGTCAATACCTTAGTAATTGAATAGCGGTCAAGGAACCAGTTTGCAACTAATTTACCAAAGAACCAAGCAATGTAACTGTAAATCATGAAAGTTGAAGCGGCTGCATCAGAAATATGAGAATCGAGCCGCAATGCTAACCGAATAGTAAATGACCATACAGTCGTTTGCATACCAGCATAAATAAACTGACAGAGAACCCCTTTCATATACCGCTTATTGTGGAATAAGTAGTTGAAAGTTTCACCAAGAGATGGTTGATCTTCCTTAGTTTCAGAGCCAGTTGAGAATGCCTTAGCACGAGGCATCTTAGTAACTGCTAAAACAATAAAGATAATGATTAAAACAATCAAGATGTACTTATAAGGCTGCAAGGTTAATTGAAGCAAGTGTTCATTGTAGGCTTCTGCTTCAGATTTTGACATCTTAGCAACTTTGTCCGCAATATTTCCACCTTCACCAAAAATAAGGTACTTACCAAGAACGATTCCCATGATATCACCAAGAGGAATCAAAACATTAGCAACGTTCAACCGTTTGTTAGCAGTTTCTTTGGGTCCAAACATCGTTGCATATGTATCACAACTAGTCTCAAGAAAACTCAAACCAATAGCAATAGCAAAAATAGCAACTAAAAACATACTATAAGTAGCAACATGTGAAGCTGGGAAAAACATTCCACAACCAATAATATAAAATAATAGCCCAATAAGAATTGCTAACTTATATGAGGTCTTCTTAATAAGAATTGATGCTGGAATTGCCATTAAGAAATAGCCACCGTAAAAGGCACTTTGCACAAAGGCCGTCGCAGTATCATTTAAGGTAAAAACCGTCTTAAATTGTGTAATCAAAATATCATTAAGACTGGCCGCTGCTCCCCATAATGGGAAGATCAAACATAAAATAACAAACTGGAACATTGGTGTCCGACTTAAATAACCGTCTGAAAGTTGAACCCAACTTTGTCCATTTTCTTTTTTTACTTCATTTTCCATAAAAAACTAACCCCTAATATTAAAATGTTACGCCTGATTCAAGGATAATGTTTGAGTATGGCGTCATTTCCCCTGTCCGAATAAAGGCATGCGTCTTAGCAAGACTCTTCTTAAGCTCACTATGAGGCATAAATGCAACCTCAACATCTGGTAATGCCTTCTGAATATTTTCAAGTTGTTCTGGATTTTGATCCTTGATTTCTTCAGCTAAGTAAATCTTTTGAACCTTCATTTCCTTGAGAACATTATTTAATACATCCATAAAGCTTGGCAATTCCTTATCAACAGCCAAATCAATCTTCTTAGTACCAAATGGAACGGGCATTCCTGCATCACCAATTGATAACCAATCCATATGTCCCATATTAGCTACGACAGCTGAAACTTCTGAATTAATAATCCCTGTTTTCTTCATGACAATACTCCTTAATTTTCTGCTAATGCTTTTATAACCGCATCATGGTTTGGAATAGAAGGCATTGCGCCCATTTGTTGAACAGTCAAACTAGATGCTCGTTGTGCGTAGACAAGTGCCTTGTCAACATTTGATAAGTCTTTTTCTAATTGTGAACTTAATGCACCAAGGAATGTATCACCAGCTGCAGTAGTATCAACTGCCTTAACCTTAAATGCTGGAACTAATCCATGAGCTGTAGGTGTGGAGTAAAATACTCCTTTTGAGCCTAAAGTAATCAAAAGGTGCTTAACTCCCCGTTCACGGAAGTAATCAGCACTCTTTAACATTGATTCTTCATCAGTAATTTCAATGCCAGTTAGTAAGGCGCATTCACTTTCATTAGGCGTGATAACATCTGTATATTTTAATAACTCTGGTAAAATCTCATGAGCTGGTGCTGGATTTAAAAGAGTAGTAACACCGTGTTTTTTAGCTTGCTTAAATGCATCTAAAGCAACTTCTTGTGGTGTTTCAAATTGACTAATTAAAAAGTCAGCATTTTCTAAAACATCATCAATACCTGCAAGAACATCAGTGGTCATTGCTTGATTGGCACCGCCATATACCATAATGTCATTTTGGCCATTAGCATCTAAAGTAATCGCAGCACTACCAGTACCATGTAACTCATCAGTCATGATGTGATGTGTATCAATATGATCATCAGCCAATGATTCAAGCATGTAGGCTCCTTCTTTATCAGAGCCAACTGCCCCAATAAAGGCAGTCCTTGCACCAGAGCGGGCTGCTGCAACTGCTTGATTGGCACCTTTACCACCAGGAGCAGAACTCTTACTTACTGCTGAAATGGTTTCACCAGGTTGAGGGAAGCGATCAACATGATAAGTAGTATCAACGTTAATACTTCCTAAAACAACTACATTATTGCTCATAAATATACTCC
Organism: Limosilactobacillus secundus; assembly: GCF_020784695.1. Classification (NCBI taxonomy): domain Bacteria; kingdom Bacillati; phylum Bacillota; class Bacilli; order Lactobacillales; family Lactobacillaceae; genus Limosilactobacillus; species Limosilactobacillus secundus. The sequence goes on along the minus strand of NZ_JAJGUA010000028.1, from coordinate 12,074 downwards.
TTACTTTGTGAATTTTTTCAAGAATGAGACTTAAACATCCTATCACATTTTGAAAGTGATTACAAAGCTGTTTTTATCAGCCAGTGAATCGGTATACTCCAAAACCCTTTGAAATCGCTTTTTGTCCAGAATAATAATTTTTCAATGAGCATTTTGTGAGATTTTTTCATAATTAACAAATAATAAGATCAATCAAATTACTTTTCTCCTTTTTGGCGGCACCTAACTATTAAACTAAATTCATTCATTACTTCACTATCTTTAAAATAATAAAAATGCAAGTTCATTAATAATCTTTTAATAAACTCGCACTTTATAATATTAATCTTGCCGACCGATGATCCTTACTTCGGTTTCAAGATCAACGCCAAATTTTTCTTTAACCGTCTTTTGAACATGGTGGATAACATTTACGTAGTCTGCTGCGGTTCCATGGTTAATATTAACGATAAATCCAGCATGCTTAGTCGAAACTTGCGCCCCCCCTGAAGTATATCCTTGCAATCCAGCATCATGAATCAACTTTCCGGCATAATATCCTTCTGGCCGTTTAAAAACACTTCCACAAGATGGTAGATCTAACGGTTGCTTAGCTTCTCGTCGTTCATTCAGGTCATCCATCCTTGCTTTGATATCATCATACTTGCCTGGTTTCAAAGCAAATGTAGCATCTAACACGACACCATTATTATCTTGAATACTGCTATGCCGATAACCAAAGTCCAATTCTTCATTGGTGAGGTGTTTGATTGTCCCATCAGGAAGCATTACGGTTGCCTCAGAAACAACATTTTTAGTTTCACCACCATATGCTCCGGCATTCATGAAGACAGCTCCGCCAATACTACCCGGAATACCAGCAGCAAATTCTAATCCAGTAAGCTCACCATCACGAGCCGCCTCGGTTGTTGCAATATAAGATGCCCCTGCCTGCGCCGTTACCTTATTATCATGAACTTCAATTTTATTAAGTCTTGTAAGAATAATAGTTAAATCGTCTATACCGCCATCGCCAACAATTAAATTACTAGCGTTTCCTAAAACCGTTAAGCCCATTTCATGCTTACGAACATAATCAACCAATTCTTTTACCTGGTCAATCGTTTCGGGAAAAGCCAACCAGTCAGCTGGACCTCCTGTTTTAGTATAGGTGTAATTCATTAATGGTTCATCTTGTTTAATTTCAATATCAGGAAATTCGTTCATCAAATTAGCCATTCTCTATTTCTTCCTTTTTTATATTTACTTTCAAGAGCTATTGTATCATTTTTCAAAAGTAAAAGTTTTGAAAAATGATTAGTTGATTGTAAAATAAAATTATCGACCTTTGCAAGGAGGATGTATGATGAATTTTATAGCAATGGACTTTGAGACTGCTAATGGTAAGCGTTACAGTGCATGTTCACTTGCACTCACAATCGTTCGGAATGGACAAATTGCCGATGAATTTTACACCCTAATTAATCCTCATACTAAATTCTTTTGGCGCAATACACAGATCCATGGCATCCATGAACGTGACGTCCAAAATGCGCCTGATTTTCCAGCCGTATGGGAGCATATCAACCAATTCTACACGCCTGATAAACTGGTTATTGCCCATAATAATCGGTTTGATAATAGTGTTTTAAAGAATACGCTAGAACATTACAATATCGAAGTCCCTGCCTACCAGACGCTCGATACCGTTGCTTCAAGTCGCCAGTTGATTCCAGGATTAACAAATTATAAACTTAATACTGTTTGTAACGCGTTAAATATTGACCTTCATCACCACCATAATGCTCTTGATGATGCTCAGGCTTGCGCTAATATTCTGCTTTATCAAAGCAAGCATTTTACCCCGCAACAGATTCAGCCCTTTATTAATTTAATCGGCTAAAGGAGAAAATCATGACAGATATTAATCTTAAAGGTGGAAAACTAAGTATTGAACAACTTAATACTATTTTTGAAACCATCCCCGTAGAATTCGATTTTATTGATGAAAATGATATCATTCGCTGGTCATCAGCTAATCGGCATCGTTTATTCCAGCGAACGGATACAGACCTAGGTAAACATGTGCTTGAGGTTCATCCCGGGCATAGTCAAGGCCATGTTAAGCAAGTACTGCACGATATGCATAGCGGAGACCGTGATTCAATTAGCATTATGATCAAGTATCATGGTCAACCTGTAAATATTGCCTTTTACGCCTTACGTGATGATCAAAATAAATACCTCGGATGTGTAGAGGTAACACAAGACGTTAGTAAACAGCAAACAAAGGGATCCCTCTGGCGAAACATCATGCAAGTACTACATAAAAAATAATCATCAATTATGTACAAAGAAAAGAGGAAATAATGGCTTACTTTTCCATTGTTTCCTCTTTTTTATTATCGTATTGCATTTGCAGAACATTACGGCCCTGCTCAACCGTTTTTCCTGTTGTAACAAAGTGTAATTGCTGATAAAGCTTAATTGCTGGAATATTATCCTCAAAAACTGTCAGGACCAAATTTTCTAAACTACTATAAGTATCAAACCAATATTCTGCTTCATCAACTAATAAACGACCGATTCCGTTTCGCCAATACTTTTTCCGTACCACGACTCCTAATTCACCGGTTGTCGGTTGGTGATCTAATACCATTACAGTAACCATCCCCACAATCTCTTCGTCAAGCATAGCAAGTAAAATAACACAATCATCAAATTGATTTATTAAATCGATATTTTTGGCTTCTGTCTTTTCACTAATCTCATTTAGATGCGGAACTAATACCGCATCACTTTCAGTTGCAGTTGCCCGTAAAAATTGCAAAATAGCTCCAGCATCCTCACTCGTTGCTAACTTTATCGAAATATCATCTGCCATTATTCCACCACGCTTTTTACAATCTGTTCAAAATGCTGTCCATGGGGTTCAAATTCCAGAATCCGAGTATTATCATCATCTGTTCGCTTAAAGTGAATAGCTAAAAAGTCAGCTGGCAATTCATCTGCAACAAATTCAGCCCATTCAACAACTGAAACTCCATCCCCATCAAAGTATTCTTCAAGTCCGAGATCTTCTGCTCCCCCATTTTCTAAGCGATATGCATCCATATGATATAAGGGGAGACGGCCATCTTGGTATTCATGAATAATTGTAAAAGTAGGACTTTTAATGATATCAGGAATTTCTAACCCTGCAGCTAATCCCTTAGTAAAAGTAGTCTTGCCTGCTCCTAAATCACCGTCTAAGACTAATACATCCCCGGCAACTAATTGCTGACCAATTTTCTTTCCAAGGGCAATTGTTGCGTCACGATTCGTTAACGTTAAGCTCTCCATAGTACTCTCTCCAAGTTTAAAATACTAGCCCTATTGTACCCATCTCGTGTTTAAAAAGCAAAGGGAGTGACTAGGCATCGTTTTGACAGTTTACACTTTAAAATAGTAAAGAGGTTGGATTAATTTCCAGCCTCTACTCATCAATGTCTATAATGCTTGTGCTGCGGTAATCATTGCAACCTTATAAGCATCATCCTCACTGCATCCCCGTGAAAGATCTGCAATCGGTGCGTTAAGTCCTTGAAGGATAGGACCAACTGCTGTAAAACCGCCAAATCGTTGTGCAATCTTGTAGCCAATATTACCTGCTTCTAGACTTGGGAAAATAAAGACATTGGCATGACCAGCAACTTTTGAATCGGGGGCTTTAAGTTCACCTACTGATGGAACAACAGCAGCATCAAATTGTAGTTCACCATCAGCTGGTAAGTCAGGGTCCAATTCATGAACTAGCTTAGCAGCATCCGCAACTTTGGTAACCATTTCGCCCTTAGCAGAACCCTTGGTTGAAAAACTAAGAAGTGCAACCTTAGGATCAATTTCAAATAGGCGAGCTGTTTCTGCACTTTGAATTGCCACTTCAGCCATTGTTGGAGCATCCAATTCAATATTAATTGCACAATCAGCGAAGATGTAGCGTTGATCTCCTTTAATCATAAGGAAAGCTCCACTAATTCGATGGGCACCGGGCTTAGTCTTAATGATCTGTAATGCAGGTCGAACAGTTGCCCCAGTTGAATGAATAGCACCAGAAACCATTCCATCAGCCTTTCCCATATAAACAAGCATTGTCCCAAAGTAGCTAACATCTTCAAGCATCTTTTGAATTTCTTCAGGAGTATTCTTTCCCTTACGCCGTTCCATTAATGAGTCAAACATTGCTTGCTTATCGTCTTCTGGATAAGTTGCTGGATCGATAATTTGAAGGCCAGCGAGATCGAAATCATTTTTACTTGCAACTTCTTTAATCGCTTCTTCATCACCAAGTAAAATTGGCTCTACTAAATTATCTTTCTTTAAGCGGACAGCAGCTCCTAAAATCCGCTTATCTTCACCTTCAGGGAAAACAATTGTCTTGTTTTGACCCTTAATCTTTGCAGCAATCTCATCAAATAATTCCATAATGCAAGTACCTCCTTATGGTCACTAAACATTTTAAAGTTGTGACTGCTAATCACATCTTTAACGATAATTTGGTTCGGCTGGCAGTTGCCAATCAATTGGCTGTTCTCCCATTGCCTGAAGTGCTTCGTTTGTTTTAGAAAATGGTCGAGACCCAAAGAATCCACGATTAGCAGATAATGGACTTGGGTGAGCAGATTCAAGAACGATATTTGTCTTTGTATTAATTAATTGTTTTTTATTTCGAGCAGCCCGTCCCCATAAGATGAACACAACTGGTTTAGGACGTTCAGATAAAGCATGGATCGCCGCATCTGTTAATTGTTCCCAGCCATGTCCACGGTGAGAATATGCTTGACCTGCTCGCACTGTCAAAACTGAATTTAATAAAAGAACACCTTGATCAGCCCACTTCTTCAAATAGCCATGATTTACCGGTGTACAACCTAAATCACTTTGCAATTCTTTGTAAATATTCTGTAATGAAGGTGGGACTGGGACCCCAGGCAGTACTGAAAAACTACACCCATGAGCTTGGTTTGGTCCATGGTAAGGATCTTGACCAAGGATAACAACTTTAACCTTACTAAAAGGAGTCCATTCAAATGCCTCGAAAATATGATGCATTTCTGGATAGATCGTTTGATGGGTATATTCTTCTTTTAGGAAATTATGCAATTGCGCATAATACGCACTTTCAAACTGGGGCTTTAAAACTTCCCACCAGTCGTTATGAATTAATTGTTTCACGATTATTAGCACCTCGCCTACTATTTTAGCATAATTAAACATCATCATGGGATAAATTGGAAGCGTTTTTTAACTTAGAAGTTTCTTCACCAAATTTGCTAAGAAGCTGGTAAAATAAAAGGTAGATTATCAAAGAATGGTGGTGGCAAAGTGCGACAATTATATATTCGCGATCGTTCAAGTGATTTACATGGAACGACCGTCATTCGCGATAAGAATGGTAAATCGTGCTATCTTCTTGTCGGTAAGTGGGGAATGAGGTACGATGCCCTATCATTATATGCAATTGATGGAGCCTTATTAGCTGAAGTAAAGCAATTAACTCTTGGATTATTACCCAAATTTGCATTATATGTTAATCGGCAACGCGTTGGAACAATCGGGAAGGGTCTTGGTTTTGTTCAACAGGTTATTTATATTCGCGGTATTAACTGGATCGTTGTTGGTTCGCCATTAACAAGCCGATACCGTGTTTTTTCCGGTAGTCACTTAGTTTTTTCAATCCAGCCTGTTAAACTGTCAAGCGGATATTGTCATGAATTAAAGATAAATAAAAAAGAAGATGAACCTTTAGCAATTCTAATCGCTAGCATTCTCAACCATTGGGCTCGACGAAGCGAACAAGAACCATTACTAGCACGGTTGATGAAACGTTTCCCTACTCTTAATACCAGTATGTCATTTTCCATTAGCAATCAGTTAAACTTTAACTGTAAAGGACGCAGAAACAAATAGATTTTAAAGAGAAAGCCTAGGAGAAAACCATAAATTTTCTCCTAGGCTTTTTCGTTTTAATAATGTTTCATAACTCGTTCAATTTCACGGTTTTGTTCACGACGCTTAATTGCTTCACGTTTATCGTATTGGTGTTTACCTTTAGCTAGTCCTAATAAAACTTTTGCATAGCCATGTTTAATATACATTTTTAATGGAATAAGCGTAACTCCCTTATCCTGTAAGGCTCCTACAAGCTTATTAATTTCCTTTTTGTGCAATAGCAACTTACGATTTCTTAATGGATCTTGATTGAAGTAAGTCCCATTATCATACTCACTAATATGCACATTCATTAACCAAGCTTCACCATTACGAACTTGGGCAAATCCGTCTTTCAAATTAACCCGGTGAGCACGAACTGATTTTATCTCGGTTCCTGTTAAGACTAACCCTGCTTCAACAGTATCCGTTACAAAATAATCATGACGTGCTTTTTTATTTTGTGCAATTAAATTGTCATTATTTTCTTGATGGGATTTTTTTGTCATAATATCCCTCCCCGCTCTTAATGGTGGCGACGAACGCCTTCATGATCACGTGAATTATTGTGGTGACGAGTTTGTCCTCGATTTATTTGACGATTATTTTGATGTCCATTTTCTTGGTGAGTTCGACGCCATTTTCCTTGAGTATTACGGTAATGGTTACCGCTAGTATTCTCATGACGGGACTTATTATTGGCACGTCCCTTGCGACCACGACCTCGACCCCGATACTCATCATTACGCGGAACCCGAATCTTTGTCTTTGGTGCTTCCTCAGGGTTAACAATTTCAAAATCAACTTCACGAAGATCTTTATCTGCCCGAACTAACTTAACCTTAATAGGTTGTCCCATTTGGAAAATTCGATGAGATTTTCGCCCAATCAAGGCCATGTGTTTTTCTGAATATTCATAATAATCATCATTCATGACGCTAATATGAACTAACCCTTCAACTGTATTTGGCAATTCGACAAACAAACCAAACTTCATTACTGAACTTACGACAGCATCAAATGTTTCGCCAACATGGTCTTCCATGTATTCGGCTTTCTTCATACTATCAACATCACGCTCTGTATCAATTCCCCGACGTTCGGTAACCGAAGTATGTTCAGCAATTTCTGGAAGCTTGTCACGCCAATGATCCTTAGCTGGTTCGTTTTTACCATGTTCTTCGTACCACTTAATCAAACGGTGAACTGTATCATCTGGGTATCGCCGAATTGGTGAAGTAAAGTGGGTATAGTATTTAGCGCCCAAACCAAAGTGACCTAGTTCTTCATCAGAATATTTAGCTTGTTGCATACTACGTAACATCATCACTTGAACCATTTGCTCTTCAGGAGTACCAGCCACATCCTTTAATACTTTTTGAAGCATCCCTGGTTTAACATTCTTAATATCACCATGAACATCAATTCCAAACACAGCTAAAAAGTCCACAAATGACTTAATCCGTTCACTATCTGGTGTTTCATGGATCCGGTAAAGGAATGGGACATGTTCCTTAAAGTAGTGTTCAGCAACCGTTTCATTAGCAGCTAACATAAAGGATTCAATCATCCGTTCCGAAAGTCCCCGATCCCGTAGTTGAATATCTGTTGGGTGCCCCTTTTCATCCACAATAATCTTTGCTTCAGGAGCTTCAAAGTCAATAGCACCACGTTTTTTCCGATTCTTAAGCAGTAATTTGTGAATCTCACCCATTGTTTCAAACATTGGAACGAGATCTTCGTATTGCTTCATCGTTTTAGCATCATGAGACTCTAGAATCTTATTAACTGCTTTATAAGTCATTCGAGCATGTGATTTCATAACACTTTGGAAGATTCGGTGATTAACAATTTTCCCTTGTTCATCAATTTCCATTTCGCAACTCATAGCAAGACGTTCTTCATTCGGATTTAAAGAGCAAATTCCATTAGAAAGCCGCTTAGGAAGCATTGGAACTACCCGATCAGTTAGATAAACAGATGTACCACGCTTAAATGCTTCTTGATCAAGCGGTGTACCTGGCTTTACATAGTGAGTAACATCAGCAATATGAACCCCAAGGTGGTAGTGCCCATTATCCATCTTCCAAGCTACCACCGCATCATCCAAGTCTTTTGATTCAATTGCATCAATGGTAACAAGTGGTTGGTCAGTAATATCCACCCGACCCTTTTTTTCTTCTGGGAGAACATGAAGCGGAATCTTATTAGCTTGTTCCATCACTTCTTTAGGGAATTCATGAGGGACGTCGTGAGCATAGATTACTGACATAATATCAATACCCGGCTCATCCTTATCACCAATCACTTCAGTAACGGCACCCGTCATTACTTCCGGTGCCTCATCACTAGGATAAGTCTCAACAGTAGCTGTTACTACTTGGCCGTCAAGTGGTTTTAATCCCTTGTCCGTTACATAGAAATGATACTGCGATAATTTCTTATCTTTAAGCAAAATTTCACCAATGTAATCATCGCCGATAGTCGCTTGCTTAAATTCACCAACTACATTTTCATATTTATGTTCAACAATCCGGGTTACTTGACCTTCTGGACCCTGATCACTACCTGCTTTTGCTGGACGTAATACTTTAACTTCTACCTGGTCCCCATTTAATGCATGCAAAGTGTGATCAGGATTAATATACATGTCTGGAAGATCCGGGTCATAGTCTACAAAACCAAATCCCTTATCATTACCATGGAAAGTTCCAATAAGTGGTTGCTGTTTAATAACTGCTTCGAATTCACCACGATCAGTTACTTGAACCTTTTTCTCTCTTTCCAATTGAGCAAGAGATTGAACAATCGGTGTAAACTGCTCAGCATCGTCCATCCCTAATTGATGAGCAAGTTTTTCTGCTGAGTAACTCACACCTGCATTATCTGTTAAATGTGTTAATATTTTTTCTTTTAAATTATTTGTTGTCATTAGAAGACACCTCGAATAAATTTTGTAAATATTTTTCTACATCGGCAAATAGTTGACGATGAGCGGTATTAACTGTTAATAAGTGAGTAGCGGTTGGGTAGTAATGATAATCAACTGCAACCCCATTCTCCTGTAATTTTGTTTTTAATTGCAGTCCAGACGCTGGATCAATCATTTCATCTGCGCCTCCTTGTGCAATAAAGAATGGCTGATGAATCTGATCTAATTGGTCACAAATTTGATGCGCCATTGTTTGAATTTGTGCTAGTTGTTTGGGGAGTCGTTCAGTCAATTTAGCAACCTTTTCCTTAGTAATTAATGGGTTGATTTTTTGCTGACGATAATACTTTGCCGCAATCTTAGGGAAGTATTCCGGAACATTCGATTGTCCCCAGGTGGTAATTGGGGATGCAAAAACACCACCGCCTAATAATTGCGGATCATTCTCAAGAGCTCTTGTTGCAAGTAAACCGCCGAGCGATAAACCAAAAATTGCAATTTGATCAACTCCAGCATCTCGTAAACGAAAAATTGCCATCCGGGTATCATCCCACCAATCATCTGGACCATTGCTTTCCAGCACCTTTTGCGGATCACCACCATGACCATGCAAAAGCGGTGCGAAGACTGTATATCCTTGCCAATTGAGTTGACGTCCCAGCATTCGAACATCATTCGTATTTCCTGTATATGCATGAAGCAAAATAACTCCACGACGTCCACTATGGGGAAAGAAAAAAGACTCACCAGTATACGTTATCACTACATCATCCCCTGCACTCCAACCGTAGCGTCAAAAAAGCCCCCTGGAATCACAATAATTTCAGGAGGCACTTTAAATTTAATGTGACGAAACGTAAATCATCGCTAATGCCAGAATAAAGAAGAGTGCTCCACAAATTGTTGTAACAATCTGCATAACAGCTTCAAATCCCCGCGCTTTACGACGTGAGAATAAGTCACCCGCACCACCTGTCAAAGCTGACATTGCATCATTATCGTTTTTTGCTGGCTGCATCATTACACAAGCAATTAATACAACGCAATCAATTAAGAATAAAGTCATTAATGTGTTATACAAGGATTTTTCCTCCTAATACTTTCACGCTTTTATCTTAATTATCATATCATATTTATTGTTCTATTGCTATCCTTGTGCATAATGCGCAGCCCGACTTATCTCATGGTAAGCTTGTCTAGTAGTTGCTGAATTAGCCCGTAAGATTAACGTATCACCCGCTTGCAGCTTTGTTTGACCATTCGGAATGATCTTTTCTTCCCCCCGATAGACAACCATCACAATACAATCAGTTGGCCATGGGAAATCTTTAATTTTACAACCATCCAACTGGGCGCCAGCATAAATGGTAATCGACATCGTAACATCCTCTTTATGGCGTGCTGGTTGCGGATTATTTCCAATAAAGGCGTTAAACATTGCTGTATATACCGGTTCACCGTGTAACGCGTCCACAACAAGATAAGCTACTACTGCTACCAAGGCTAATGGCATTAAATGTGCAAGTGAGCCAACCATTTCAGTAATTAATAAAATAGCAGTAAACGGCGCTTTGCTAATACATGCAAAGTAACCTGCCATTCCATAGATAATAAAATTAGGTAAATATCGAACTGGCATTAATCCCAAACAAACCATTAATGCACAATAGACTGCGCCTAAAATAGCACCAAGAGTTAAAATTGGCAAGAATATCCCACCTGGTAATTGCGAACCATAACTAATCATTGAAAATACAAAACGAAGGATAAAAAGCCCAACAAAAAGTGCTAAAGAAAATGGTAAGGAACGTAAAATAATAATTAATTCATTTCCTCCACCCAATGTGATTGGAAAATACCAAGCAATGGGAATAACCAGCAAAAATGGAATAATTGGATAAGCAATAGGAGATAGTTTAGGAATTCGTGCCGTCCAACTATTCAAATGCAAAATAATAATTTGATAAAGACGCCCTAAAATACCTAATAAAATACCAAGTGCAATTAGGTGCCAATAAAGATTATTAGGAAGCATATGATTATAAGGAACATTCAAAACTGGTCGTAAACCAAAAAACTGCATTGAAACCATATTAGAACAAAGTGAACTCACAAATGTTGCCAACCAAATTACTGGTGAAAAATTATGATACACTTCTTCTAAAATAAAGATAGTCGCAGCGATCGGCGCATTAAAGGCTGCGGATAGTCCTGCTGCTGCTCCACTTGCGATCCCTATTTGGCGATTAAGATGCCCCACTTTGGCCTTTTCCTCTACTCCTTGACCAATTGTTGCGCCAAGCTGAATTGACGGTCCCTCACGTCCGAGATATAATCCGGATCCAATAGCGAAAATCCCGCCGAGAAATTTCCGCCATAACACTGGCCACCATTTTTCATCAAACTGGTTAGTTAACTGACCTTCAACCTGCGGAATTCCCGATCCTTTTATATCAGGATAAGATTGGGCTAACCATCCCAGCAATAATGCTAAAATAATCGATCCAATCGTCCATGGTATTAACCATAATGGATGAGAATGAAAATATGCAAAACTTGTTGTTACTAATCGTAAAAAGTGTTGAATTATGAGTCTAAATACACTAACTACTAAACCCGTCAAGATTCCAATAATGATCGCTCGAATTAGTTGGTTAAACTGACTATATCGATGAAATGCCTCTTTTCTACTCTCCATTAGCCTTCTCCAATTTATTAAAATTCTACATGTCATTGTACTACATGAGCTTAGTGAGACGAAATTAATTTTAAAATAAAATAGGACCGTGACATAAGTTAGGTTACTTTCAGAAAAGATAAACAGCGCAGTACAACAATAGGCCTCCAACACTCGGTAAAAAGGGTATACACTTTCTGGTATGGATAGAGATTCCATGCCAGATTTTTTTATACAAAAAAGAGGACATTTGCTGTTCCCTCGTTATACAATCAATTCACCACAAAAATCATGAAAGAAGGTTAAACAAATGTCCCATAATGATTCTATCTTAAATATTCTTGGAATTAAAGATAAAAATATTAAAATCATTTCTGTTGAAGAAGCTGAACATAACGATGATTCTGTTAAAGAGTATATAACGCTAATAACAGCTACTCTTTCTTATCCGATTAATCGTTGTCGTAACTGTGGCTTTCCCACAGTTAATAAGGATGGCTTTCGCAAAACTCATGT
>NZ_JAJGUA010000027.1:0-30642 GCF_020784695.1 Limosilactobacillus secundus | reverse complement strand
AATCGTTATTTAGTGGCTTATGATAGTACTACTAATACCGAATTAGGTCGTACATCGGTAACCGAAAATGTAGCGCGTCCTGATGTTGCCAAGGCTTATCCGGATGTGGTTAACGCTAAGGATTCCGGTTACCAAGCAACGATGAATAATCTGGACTGGAGTAAGGTTAAGAGTGTTGATGACCAGATTCACATTGTTAGTCGCTATAGTGATGCCGCTAATGGTGAAGGGAATCATGTTGATAATTGGTCGCAACCAATTAATCTTGATAAGGGAAATTATGCTTATCTTGATAATTTTGGTGTTAAAGATAATCAGCTTCAAGTTTCTGGTTGGAATGCGACTAATAAGGCATTAGGGAAAGCTAATCACTATGTGATTTTATATGACCGCACCGCTGGTCATGAAATTACTCGGGTAAAAGTAGAACCTACGGTCCGTCCTGATGTAGCGAAAGCTTACTCCCAAGTGATTAATGCCAAAGATTCTGGTTTTAATACAGCCTTTTCACTGGCTGGCATTGACTTAAACCATGAACTGCAAATTATCAGTCGCTATAGCGATGCTGCTAATGGTGAAGGAAACTATGTTAGTTACTGGTATGCCCCTAAGAAGTTTGCGCCAGCTAACACTAGTAATCAAGGGAGTCTTGATTCATTTAATCTTAGTAACGGTCAATTAATCGTTAGTGGCTGGCACGCAACGGATTATTCTCAAGTTGAAAATAGTCACTACTTGATCCTATTTGATAATACAAATAAGACGCAAGTTAAGTCTATTAAGGTAACTAATGGTGCCCGTCCCGATGTGGCAAAGGCTTATCCTACAGTAGCAACAGCTGGGCAATCTGGCTTTAATGCTAATTTTGGTACAGTAAATCTTACCCCAGGTCATAGCTATAGTCTTGTTAGTCGTTACTCGACGTTAGATGGTGGTAATGGGGATAATGGTCAAAGTAAGACTACTGATTATTGGTTTAATCCTGTAACGTTGGATCAACAAGCTTCTTATGTTGATAGCTTTACCAAGACTGATAATGGCTACAATGTGAAAGGCTGGATGGTCAGCGATCAATCAATTAACAAGCCTAATGCTTACCTTATTTTATTGAATGATGGTCAAGAAATTGCTAGGACGAAGGTCGAACTAACTGACCGTCCTGATGTAGCTAAAGTTTATCCAAGCATTTACAACTCGCAAAAGAGTGGCTTTAACGGTGAATTTAAGGTGGATCCAGCTAAGGCAAACGGCACCCTTAAAGTAATTATGCGGTTTGCTGGTGATGATGCTAACCAAAATTACAGCGATCAGTATAGTCAAGATTATCCAACGAATGCTGGTAATTTTGATAATATTCACGTAACAGCTAGTCAGGTTAGTTTGAGTGGCTGGCATGCAAGTACGCAAGCGGGTAATAAACCATATGAATGGTTGATCGTTCTTGATAATAATGGTCAAGAACTTTACCGCCAAGAGATTACAGATAAGGACCTTGGACGAAATGATGTTCAAAATGTTTATCCATATATTGAAGGAGCAAATAAGTCAGGCTTTCAAATTGTGATTCCGACTCAAGAAAATATACTCCACAAAGTAGTTAAAATTATTAACCGATTAACGGATGATCCAGCTGGCAATGGTAATTATATTGATATTGTATCTGGACCGGTTTCTCTTCTTTCAGGAGCTCAAACTGAAGGCCGTAAAACGACTACCTACAATGATAATGGACAAATTGTTGCGGTTTATAATGATGCGGAGGTTATTAGTCAACTTCCGGAATTACCAACTGGTTGTGAAATTACAGCAGTAACAATGATGTTACGTTACGCAGGCTATGATGTTAATAAGGTACAGCTTGCTAATATCATGCCACGAAGCAATAATGGAGACTATGGATTTGTAGGTAATCCGTTTAGCCCGAGTGGATGGTGGATTTTCCCAACTGGAATTGCACCAGTAGTTGACCGTTTCGTTGGTCATCATGAAATTATGACAGGTGCATCGATGCAACGTATTCAAGATAAATTAAAGCAAGGACATCTAGTAGTTGCATGGGTTGCAAATGTCAATGGATTTGTAAATCATGCATTGGCATTAACTGGTTATGATGCAAGTCGCTTGTTCTACAATAATCCTTGGACGGGAAGAAAAGAAAGCATGACGTATGGTGAATTTTACCAACACTGGAATGCTGATAAACAACGAGCAATTAGTTATTAAGATTAACTTTAATTAGTGGCGCAAATAATCAAGATGGTTTACAATAAGTGCATAAGATACATGATCCTAAACGGAGGAATTAATTAAATGAAAATTAAACGACTTTTACTAAGCAGTTCTGTATTATTAATGACCACTTTAGGCTTAGCTGGGTGTGCAAGCAGTACAAATAAATCTGCTTCTAGTGACAGTTCGTCTAAAGAGACGACCTCAAAAGTTACTGAGAGTCGCAAAAATTCTGCAAAAGCTAAAGATTCAACTAAATTAAGTAGCAAAAAGAATGCCGCTTCATCTAAAGTTAGTGATGATGATGTAGCCAAGATTGATTCTAATAGTAGTTCAAATACTACTTCTCAAAATGCAAACTCATCTAAGGCAACGAGTTCATCACAATCTTCTGCTACAAGTACGACAAAGTCATCTACTTCTAGTCAACAATCTTCAAGTAATAAGGCTAATCAAAGCAGCGAAATTCAACTTGGCTTAAGTGACGTTGCCGTTTGGACAGACGAAAATGGCGTTACTCATCATGTAGATAGTGATGGAATGGATCGACAAACAACGAGCGGTAGTGATCAAATTACTTATAATGATTGGTCAGGTAGTTTACCAAGCAATGCAAAGGTTGTTCAAGCTCACTAATCTATCAAAAAAGAATGTAATGAAAAAGTTATTAAATTCATTGCATTCTTTTTTATTGTCTAGAATTTTAATTTATATAATTGCATGCTAAAATGAATTGGTTCACAAAAATTATAGGAGATTAACAAATGGAACAGAAAAAACATTTTAAATTATATAAAAGTGGAAAGCAATGGATAACAGCTGCAATTGCAACGGTTGCAGTATCCACTGGAATAATTTTAGGAGGTGTGGCACAAGCTGATACTACAGACTCTGCTGATAATCAGTCAGTTGCTACTCAACCTATTTCTGACCAACAAGAAAACAATAATAATAGTAATAACAATAAACAAACACAAACCTTAAAAACTTTTACTACTGAGTCTGTTGCAGAAATAAATCATCCCCAAGAATCTGTTAGTAATAACGATACCCCTTCTAAAGAACCAGCAACTTTAGAAGCTAACCTTAGTCAAACTCAAAGCTATGATCAAAATGATAATGGTAGTTATGGAAATTTTGATTCTATCGAAGTGAATAATAATCAATTACATGTTACTGGATGGCAAGCTACGAATCAGGCGGCTGCATATGGTAATCAAAACCGATTTTTAATTGTAATTGGTCATAATGATAAAGGTGAGCAGGCCGAACTAGGCCGGACAAAATTGAACAATCAAACTATTGTTCAACGTCCAGATGTTAAAAATGTTCATAATGTCTATAATGCTGAAAATTCTGGCTTTGATGCAAAAATACAATTAGATACTAATAAACTAAATACCTATCGAAATGTAATTCAAATTGTTAGTCGTTATAGCGGGTCTGCTGATGGTAACAGTCAGTTTGTAGATTATGTCTCCGCCCCAGTCATTTTTGATCGCCAAAATTATGCTTGGCTAGATGAAATGGGAGTTGTTAATAATCAACTTCATGTAACAGGATGGAATGCTACTAATAAAGCATTAGGTAAAGATAATCATTATATTATTTTGTTTGATCGGACTCTTGGCCATGAAATTACTCGTAAAAAAGTAAATAATATTTCTCGGATTGATGTTGCGGAAGCGTATCCTCAAGTTATTAATGCTGAGCAATCTGGGTTTACGGCTGATTTTTCTTTAGATAATCTTGACTTAACTCATGAATTGCAAATTATTAGCCGTTACAGTGACGCAGATAACGGAGAAGGAAATTATGTTAGCTATTGGCTTGCACCTCAACGTTTGTTACCACAGGAAGCAGCTAATCAAGGATATATTGATCAATTTAATATAAGCAAAAATGGGAAAGTAACTGTTACAGGGTGGCATGCTAGTGATGTTGCTGCTGTTGAAAATAATCGTTTCTTAATTCTTTTTGATCAAACGGCAGGGCATCAAATTGCTTCAACTAAAATAAGTAATGTTACTCGTCCAGACGTTGCCCAAGCATATCCTAATATTAAAGATGCGTTAGATTCAGGCTTTAATGTAACGTTTGATGTTAATCCAGCAGATATTGTTTTTGGACACCAATATTCTATCGTTAGCCGTTATTCTACAGATCCAAATGGTAATGGAAATGATGGAAAAAGAACAGATTTTTGGTCTCCATCAATTGTTCTTAATCAATCTGCTAATGCTATTGATCAACTTTATTTAACTAATAATGGTATTCATGTTACTGGATGGATGGCTAGTGATGCCTCAGCCACCCAAAATCATCCATATATCTTAGTAATGAATAATGGAAAAGAAATTACGCGTAAAGCCGTTCAACTAAGTACTCGGTCAGATGTTGCTAAAGTTTATCCTTCAATCTTTAATAGTGAGAACAGTGGATTTAACACAACAATTAATTTACCTAAAGAAATTGATCTATCTCAACTTAAAGACGTTCAAATTCTTTTAAGATTTAGTGCGGCCGATGATGGTAATCCTACTGCTACATTACCGGTAACAGATCAATGGAGTAATAAATATGATCTGACTGCTAATCAAGGAAGCTTTGATTATGTTAAGGTTAATGGTAATACAGTTGAAGTCCAGGGGTGGCATGCCAGCAACTTATCATATGGGAAACCGTATCAATATATTATAGTTCTTCAAAATGGAAGAGAAATTGGTCGTTCCATTGTAATGGGTTCAGAAGGTAATTTAGTTCGTCCAGATGTAGAACGTGTATTTCCAGGTATTTTGAATAGTGGACAATCTGGATTCCAAAGTTCAGTAGTGCTAAATACAAACTTAAGAAATACTGCTATTCAATTGATTCATCGTTTTACTGATGATCCGGTAGGAAATGGTAATTACATTGATATTAATTCACCAGTATATGTTGTAAAGGATAGCTATCAAACAAGTGGAAGCTTTAATAGTGATTCTATGCGTGCTAAGCGTGATTTAACCGCTCAGCGAATTGCTCAAAAATTGATGCAACAACAAGGGATTAGTGTTCTCTACGATTGGACTAATCAAAATAATAATTATCAAGAATTAACCATCCATGACATTGCCCAAGAACTTGCTCAAGGTGATGTAAATAATGATAGTAAAGTAATTAATGAAAAGCTTCATAATAATGCTTTGCTTGATGGTAATGTTATTTTAACAGCAATCTATGATTTACCACAAACGATGGATTATAATCAACTTGCTGATAATTTTATCAATAATTTACCGACTAACATGACACTAAACAATAGTGTAGTAGGAGTGGGAGTAGCAAATAATAAATTAGCGATTGTTTTATTTAAACCAGGTGAACAAACACTAACTGAAAAGGTTACTTCTAATTTAATTGGGCAAGTCGCTGAAACATACAAAAATGCTGGTGTAACAGTTGACGTAGAGAACGGACTTCAAACGGGAGCAGAAATCAGCACAATTGATTTAGGCGAAGCGTTTAAGCAAGTAAGCCCGATGTTATTAACTGGTGAAAAGGGAACAGTGATCAGTTATGATACCCTTAAGACGATTTTTGCGGCACTTCCTGGAAATGCAACTGCTCTTGAAGGAAGCAAGAATTACTACAATAATAACGATGCTTACCATTACAAATTCTGGCTTGCTGGCCAAACTGCTGATGATAAACTCAACAATTTCCTAGCACTCAATAAGAATGCTAAATATGGTGATCAATTAAAAGTTGCGTATACTGCTACGCTTGTCTATGGTTCTGAAACTGGTTCGCAGCCAGAAAATGTTAATATGACACCAACGAGTAAAAAAACTGCTGACGAGGTTGCATTAGCTTATCAAAATGGAACAGAGACTGGTGCACGCTATGAAACAGTTAAAGTGGATCCAATCCCAAACATGAAACAAGATACGATTCGTGGAGTAGACGTTTCAAGCTACGTAGCTTTAGTTAAAAATGGGGTTCAATTCTATGACTTTGATGGACAACCAGCTGACTTAATAAAGGTCCTTGCTGATGCGGGTGTTAACTACATTCGTATCCGGATGTGGGTTGACCCATATAATGCTGCTGGGGAATCGTATGGTGGTGGAATTGATGATGAAGCAACTGTTTTACAGATTGCAGAAAATGCTAAAAAGTATGGAATGAAGGTACTTTTAGGATTACATTATTCTGATTTCTGGGCCGATCCCGCTACACAATTAGTTCCAAAGCAATGGAAAAACCTTGATGATAAAGATCTTAATGATGAAATATACCTCTATACTAAGAAATTAGTAAATGATTTTACAAAGGCTGGGGTTAATATTGACATGGCTCAACTTGGTAATGAAATTACAAAGGGAATTCTCGGTGTTCGCAATGAAGCCGAAGATGTCAATGTTTGGCAAACAGAACCACAAGTTAGTCGGATGACAAGTTACATTAGTTCTGCTTCTCGGGCATTCCGAGAAAGCAGTCCAGATACTCAATTAGCAATTCATATTGAGACACCGGATATGCACAATTATGATATGATCATGAATGCCTTGCAAACACATAATGTTGATTATGATGTTCTTGGGTCTTCTTACTATCCATTTTGGGGATGGGGTGGCAATAATCCTGATAATATTGCTAATGTAGAGAAAATGGTTAAAGACAAGTATGGCAAAAAGTTTATGATTGCGGAAAGCGGTTGGCCATTTACCTTGCAAAATGCTGATGGAACTCCTAATAATGTTAGCTGGGATCCTGGTCATTATGCTGTAAGTCCTCAAGGTCAAGTTGATGAAATTGGCGCAATGTATAAAGCGATTTTAAGCAACGATAATGGTCTAGGAGCATTTTACTGGGAACCAGCTTGGATTCCGGTAAAAGCTGGTTGGAATAACTGGGAATATAATAAGCTGATGGGGGATGTCCAAGGCACTGGCTGGGCATCAATTAATGCGCGTGGCTATTACCCTGATTCAAAGATCATGTATGAAGGAAAACCAGCTTCAGGTGGAACTTCTTGGGATAATAATACTCTCTTTGATGATCATGGTTACCCACTTCAATCATTAATGATGTATAAAGGATTTTTAAATGGTTATGTTTCTCCTGCAAATGTTACAAGTTCCCTCAACGCTAAGATTAACGCCGTGTATAAAGCAGATGGGGTTAATTTAACAAATCCATTAAAGATTGGCGACGCTTTAGATTTAAATAATGTGTTGAATAAAGAAGGCCAACAGTTATTAAATGGGACTCAGAATACTAGTGTTAGTGAATCATCCTTAAAGGCTATTTTCAATGATCTTCAAGATGGCTTTAAGAGTGAGAATTATGTTGATGAAGCTGGTAATAAGTATCATTATGAATTTTGGTTAGATGGTAACAATACTGCGGAAAAACTTAGTAATTTTCTTAAAGCTAATCAAAATGCTAAATATGGTGTTCCATTAACAGTTAATTATAGTGCGACGCTTGTTGCTGACAGGCAGGTTGAAACAGCCACATCCCCAGTAAATGCAACTGTTTCTGAAGTATGGGGAATTGATGGAGTATCGATTGATCATCCACTTAAAACAGGCGATTCATTACCAGCAGAGGATTTAGCGACTCTTCAGAAAACCGTTGCTGCTGCTCTAACTGGTGAGAAAGGCACAGTAATAAACGCACAGTCATTTAATAATCTCGCAAAAGTACTTCCAGGAACATATGGGACAACTGGGGCGCTTTCTGGACAAAAAATCTACACATTAAAGGATGGTAATCAATATCATTATGAATATTGGTTAACGACTGCCAGTTTACAAGCTGCTAACCAAGGCGCTAAATATGGGGATCCAATTAATCTTACGTATTCAGCCTCATTAAAATGGATTGATCCATCAAATAAATAATTGATTAGAGAAAAAGTGGTTCAAAGAAAAAATCTTAGAACTGCTTTTTTATTACAGAAGTTTTACTAAAAGATTACAAAAATACTTAAATAGTCTTAAATTATGATAAATATTTCAAAGCTTCACAAACACTGTAGTAATGTAGTATTATACAAAAGTATGTAAAAGTTATGATATGGAGAGAACAATGAAAAAATATGATTATCTAGTAGTAGGCGCAGGCCTTTTTGGGGCGACTTTTGCCTATGAAGCTGCTAAACGTGGTAAGCGCGTAAAGGTGATTGAAAAACGAGGCCACATCGCTGGTAACATCTACACTAAGGAAGTAGATGGCATTCAGGTTCATCAATATGGGGCCCATATTTTCCATACATCTAATAAGGAAGTGTGGGATTATGTAAACCAGTTTGCAGAATTTAACCGATATACAAATAGTCCAGTGGCTAACTACAAGGGCGAAATGTACAACCTTCCATTTAATATGAATACTTTTAGCCAGATGTGGGGTGTACGGACACCAGCAGAAGCAATGGCAAAGATCAATGAACAACGCCAAGAGATGGCAGGTAAAGAGCCACAGAATTTGGAAGAACAAGCTATTTCTTTAATTGGTCGCGATATCTATGAAAAGCTCATCAAAGGTTACACTGAAAAACAATGGGGACAAAAGGCAACTGAATTGCCAGCCTTTATTATTCGGCGTCTGCCAGTCCGATTAGTTTACGATAACAACTACTTTAATGACACCTATCAAGGAATTCCGGTTGGTGGTTACACCCAGATTGTTGAAAAAATGTTAAACAGTGATTTGATTGATGTTGAAACTGGAGTCGACTTCTTTGATAAGAAGGATGAATACCTTAAAGATTATCCAAAGATTGTCTTTACCGGGATGATTGACCAATTCTTTGATTACCAGTTAGGTGAATTGCAATATCGTAGTCTTCGTTTTGAAACTGAAGAAAAGAACGTAGGTAACTATCAAGGTAACGCAGTAATTAATTATACTGATGCAGAAACACCATATACCCGAATCATTGAACATAAGCACTTTGAATTCGGTAAAGGTGATAAGGATAAGACAGTGATTACTCGTGAATATCCAGCTGATTGGCATCGTGGCGATGAGCCATACTACCCAATTAATAATCAACGGAATAATGAACTTTATAAGCAATATGCAAAGTTAGCGAGTGAACAGGCCAATAATGTGATTTTTGGTGGTCGTTTAGGTCAATATCGTTACTATAATATGGATCAAGTATTACACGCAGCATTGACAGCTGTTAACAAGGAGTTTGATTAGTAGCCATGAAGGTTATTAAGAATTATTTGTATAATGTTGTCTATCAAGTTTTAGTGTTATTAGTACCCCTAATCACTGTTCCTTATATATCTCGGGTATTGGGGCCTGATCTTGTTGGTATCAATTCTTATACAAATAGCTGGATGATCTTTTTTATGCTTGTAGGGCAGATGGGAATTGCACTTTATGGTAATCGTGAAGTGGCCTATCATCGCGATAATGTAGTAGATCGTTCAAAAATCTTTTGGGGAATTGAGATGCTTCAAGGAATTACGATTTTACTAGCATTAATAGCTTATCTTGCAGCCGTACTCCTATTTAGTACTACTTTTAAACGTTATTTTTTACTTCAATCTTTTTGGATTATTGCAGCTGGACTGGATGTTTCTTGGTATTTTATGGGAATGGAAAACTTCCAGCGGATTGTTTTTCGAAATATGTTAGTAAAATTGGCTTCAGTCGCCTTAATTTTTCTTCTAGTAAAAAATCAAGGCGATTTGGGCAAATATATTGCTTTACTTGGATTATCAAATCTTGTTGGTAATTTAACTCTATGGCCATATTTAAAGGATGAAATTAAATGGGTTCCAATTAGCACATGGCATCCGTTTAAACATTTTTATCCTGCACTATTACTTTTTATTCCAACAATTACTACTCAAGTATACTTAGTTGTTAACCGACTTATGCTTGGGCGTATGTCAACGCAAAATCAACTAGGGCAATTTCAGAACACTGACCAAATTATTAAGGTTGTTTTAGCAGTTGCAACTGCTTCTGGACAAGTAATGTTGCCACATATTGCCAATAAATTTTCTAAGGGTGATGTTAAAGGAATTCGTGATAGCCTTTATAATTCTTTTGATTTTATTACGGCTATTGCAGTTCCAATGTCATTTGGTATCATGGCAATTGCTAAGCCGTTTGCTCCATGGTTTTTAGGACGTCAATATGATGCAGCTGGAACTTTAATGATGTTTGAAGCGCCAGTTATCTTATTTATTGCTTGGAGTAATGTTACAGGAACGCAATATTTAATGCCGATTAATCGCACGAAAGAATATACGGTTTCAGTTACATTAGGGGCTGTTGTTAATATTATTGCAAACCTTTTCCTAATTGCGTTATGGGGAGCCAAGGGGGCAACAATTGCTACAGATATTTCAGAATTAACAGTAACGGCAGTGCAGCTTTATTATATTAAGAATACAATTAGCAGAAGAAAACTTTTTGGAAACGTGTGGAAATACATTCTTAGTGGTGCAATAATGTTTATTGTTGTTTATCGCTTAGCACTAATAATTAATATGACTGTAGTGAATTTAATTGTTGAAGTAATAGTTGGTATAATTGTTTATTTACTTGGAATTATTTTACTAAAGGCTCCAATTGTTAATCAGGCAATTAAACTAATTCAAAATCGACGTTTAGAAAAAAGATAGAATTAAAGTATATCTTCTAACCTATTATATAGTGAAAGGAAAAAGGAATTATGCAATATTTAATTTCTGCTATTGACCCTATTAAAAACTCTGGTGGAAATAAGGCAAAAAAAGATATAGATTTTTTTGCATCTCAATTGAATGATACTGGAGTAATTCATGTCAAAATATATTATACGAGGCTTCAAAGATATCTTTTAACGCGTTTAAGTATAATAAGATTAGTTAAAACACATCCAGCTGATCGTTATATTTTACAATTTCCGATATCTACTCCTTATGTTTTAAGACAATTCATTGAAGTGATTCATAAATATACTAATGCAAAAATTGATCTTTTTATTCATGATCTTCCTGCCTTACAATTGTCAATGGAGGATAAGGAAAGAGAATTAGTATTGTTTAATCAAGTAGATAATCTAATTGTCCATAATCAAGCAATGAAAAAGTGGTTGACAGATAATGATGTTAAAACCAATATGATTGAACTGGGTTTATTTGATTATGATAATGAACAGCCAATGCAAAAGAAACAAGAATATGACCCAGCTAATTTTACAATTTGTTTTCCGGGAAATTTAGCTAAATCAACTTTTTTAACTAAAGTGAATTTAAGCTACCGGCTTAATATTTACGGTCCCAATAAATTGGATTCCTATCCAGAAGGTATAAGATATTGTGGACAATACACCCCAGAAGAACTACCCAAGCATTTAACTGAGGATTTTGGGCTTATTTGGGATGGAAATAGTATTGAAACTTGTAGTGGTACATTCGGGGAATATTTAAAATATAATAATCCTCACAAGACATCGCTCTACCTTAGCACAGGTATTCCTGTTATTATTTGGGATCAAGCAGCATTGGCACCGTTAATTAAGGAAAATGGAGCAGGTATTTGTATAAGCAGTTTAACCGAACTAGATAATGTGCTTTTATCTCTTACGAATGAACAATATCAATTAATGAAGAGAAACGCAGAAAAATTAGGGAAGAAACTTCGAGAGGGCTACTATACAAAGCATGCTTTAACTAAGCTAAACATGAACGAGTAGGAGATTTTAAACAAGATGATTACCTTTTCGAGGGATAAACTCAGATGGTTCAATAATAAGACTATTAGTGGTGAACAACTTTTTTTTGCAGCCTTTGCTTTAAGTCTAATTGCTTCATTTGTATTTAATACAACGTTTATGGATTATCTAAATGTCAATTATGTCAATTTAGTTAATTATCTTGCCTTTGCTTTGCTAATAGTAAAGATTTATATTTTTGATAATTTTAAATGGTATGAATATATTGGCATAACTGTCATTTTAGGACTTGCATTTTTATCATGGCGAAGGACTCAACTCAGTAACGTGATGATAATGTTTAGCTTTATTTTTGCTGCGAGAGGAATTAGTTTTAATAAAATAGTTCGGCAATATTTTAATATTAATTTGATGTTGATGTTACTTACGATGTTGTATTCTTTAGCAGGAATAATAAAAAATTTAGCATTTTTTAGGGGAACAACTTTTAGATATAGTTTAGGAACTGATTATCCAACTGATTTTTCAGCTCATATTTTTTATTTATGTTTAGCTTATTGTTATTTAAACTATAAAAAAATGGGGTGGCTTCAATGGCTTGGAATATTAGTAATAGACTATTTAACATATTTAGTAACTGATACGCGTGTTGATGCCTTATTAATGATCTTAATGGTCCTAGTAATGTTAAGTGTTAGTCGTAAACTTAATACCAAACTAAAGAAGTTTATTGCATCATCATATTGGTACTTAAGCATCGTCTTACCTTATAGCTATGTATTAATAACTTATTACTTTACATTTTCTAATCCAGTAATGGTAAAACTGGATCAAGCTTTATCTGGAAGGTTAGCTTTAGGAAAAGAAGGGTTTGATAAATACGGTATTACATTGCTTGGAAAACGAGTTATAGAACGAGGGTGGGGTGGAAGCGACGGCTTGCACATGATGAAAAATAACCCTGGTAAATACTTTTTTATCGATTCTTCTTTTGTAAGATTATTAGTAATTAATGGCCTTATTCTTGGTATAATTGCTCTTTTAATTTTAGTAGGTATTTCACTTAGAGAAACGGTCAAACATGAGTACTTGTTACCGGCTATTTTATTTTTAGTTGTTTCGAGTAGTTTGATTGACCAGCATATGTTGGAAATTACGTATAATCCCTTTATGCTGGCACTCTTATCATGTGTTCCACAAACAATCAGCGGAGGTTTAAAAAATGGCAAAGTCAAAGAAAATAACGATTGGTAACTTTAATCAAATAATTATTAGAAATATAGTAATTATTTTAGTATTAACGTTAATTGGTGCTCTAAGTGCTGGCTTATATGCAAGACACAAACGAATAACCTTTTTTACCGCAGAATCGAGTGTAATCTTAAATATTAAGGTTACGCAAACTGACTATAAAAATGCAGCGATGATGGCTGAAAAAGGAATGATGCATTCATATGAAGAAATCCTTAATAATCAAGAAACGATGAAAAAAGCAGAAAAATATCTACCAGCTAACTTACGCAAAAACTATTCAGATGGACAACTAGCCTCGGCAGTTAGTATTAATTCAGCACCAGATTCATTGGTCCTTAAGATTACAGCACGAACTACTCAGGAAAATGATTCGGTAAAAATTGCCAATGCAGTTGCTGAAGCCGCACAAACTCAACTTCCTAAATATAGTCCAAATAATAGTAATGTAAGAATTTTAACAAGAGCTACACGAGATAACGTGAGTGCTAAGACTACTCCTTCCGTTAAAAAGTATGTTGTGCTTGGAGCTGCTTTAGGGCTTTTAGTTGGGATGATTCTTTCATTTAGTATTACTACTTGGAAAAGTATTTAAGGATTGAGGAGAAAAGTATGTCAAATGAGAATGTTGCAATATTGATGTCGACTTACAATGGTGAGAAATATTTAGAAGAACAAGTAAAATCAATTATTTCCCAAGATTATACTGATTGGCATCTTTACATACGAGATGATGGCTCCACCGATAGTACAGTTAACCTAATTAAGAAAATTGCCAGAGACAACGAAAAAATTACATTTTTAAATGAAAATAAACCGAAAAATTTAGGAGTTACTGGCTCGTTTATGGATTTATTGGCGAATACTAAAGCTCAGTATTATATGTTTTCTGATCAAGATGATTATTGGATGGAAGATAAAATATCAGCAACATTAAGGAAAATGCAAGCCTCTGAAATTGACCATATGCCTATTTGTGTTCATTCGAACTTAACAGTAGTAGATACAAATCTTCATGGGGATTCACTAATGAACTCCTCGGAAGAACATTGGTCAGATTTTAAATCAATGCTTTTTGCAAATTGCGTAACAGGATGCACAATGATGATTAATCAAGAGCTTAAAAATTTACTCGATTTTGATAAAGTGAAGAGTAATAAACTATATGTGCATGATTGGTGGATCGCTCTAGTAGCAGCTGCGTTTGGTAAAGTTGTCTATCTAGATCGTTCCACGATTCTTTATCGGCAACATCAAGGTAATGTAATCGGTAGTAATAAGAAGACCACACTTTTTAATAAGAATGAGCCCTTTAATGGTCGAGTAATTCGGATGGTAAAAATTACTAGCGATTTTTGGCAAGCTTACGGAAGTAAATTA
The DNA here is from genome assembly GCF_020784695.1 of Limosilactobacillus secundus. Classification (NCBI taxonomy): domain Bacteria; kingdom Bacillati; phylum Bacillota; class Bacilli; order Lactobacillales; family Lactobacillaceae; genus Limosilactobacillus; species Limosilactobacillus secundus. The sequence goes on along the minus strand of NZ_JAJGUA010000027.1, from coordinate 16,109 downwards.
ACAGGGCAGAATAAGAATTATGTTAAAAATTATGCAAGTCTAGTTCAACATCGGAATCCATTATGGAATTTAAGGATTGTACTAAAATATCCACCAGCAAGGGCAACAACTACTGGGAATCTTGTTTTCGGTGGTATCGTTGTTCGAGACTATCAAAAGTTAAGTAGACTTGGCTAGTTTAATAAAGTTATAGGGAGCAATCATGAGCAAAGACAGTCCACTTTTTTCAATTATCACAATTGTTAATAAAGAAAAAGTTTATGAAGATTTCAAAAAAAGTTTAGAAAGTCAAAAAGAAGTTAACTATGAGTTAGTGAAGATTGATAATACTCATAATCAGTTTTTTTCAGCTCGTGAAGCATATAATGATGCTATAAAGAAAGCGCATGGAGATTATCTCGTGTTTTCTCATCCAGATATGCGATTCCTTGATCAATATGCATTGCGTGACTTTTTGAATCAAGTTATTCAAATTCGGGACCTTGGAATAGCTGGTGTTTCGGGATGTCTATTTGAACTTCATCATCATAAATCAACACTAGTGACAAGTATTGTTCACGGTGATCCGGCACACCATTTTGGCCAATTAATTCAAGAAACGACTAAGGCACAGACGGTGGATGAATGTCTTTTTGTGATGACTAAGGATTTTTATAAGCAGCATCCATTTTCAGATATCAAAGGATGGCATATGTATGCTGTTGAGCAGTGCTTAATGGCTTTGCTGGATCATAAAATGAATTATGTTATTCCTGCTAGAATGTGGCATTATTCAACTGGATTTTCAGAAAATTGGCAATATATTCAAACTGGTCGGGAAATTGTTCGTCGCTATGGGAAACAATTTTCTTCTATTAACACCACAATTACAACGTGGAATACAAAGAGTAAAATTAACTTGTTGGTCGTACCACCAGTTAAGCTTTTAAAACACAAAATTTGGCGTAAATTCAATTTGGCTAAATAACTAAGGGTGGTTAACTATGGATAAAAAAGTAACAGCAGTGGTAGTAACTTATAATCGTAAAACATTGCTGAAAGAATGTATTGAATCGCTACTGGCTCAGACATATAAAAACTTAGACATTTTAGTGATTGATAATGCAAGTACGGACGGTACAGAGGATTTTGTAAAAAAAATCGATAATCCACGTGTCTCCTATGTTAATACCGGAGAAAATCTTGGTGGTGCTGGTGGTTTTCAATTTGGGGTAAAAGCAAGTGCTAAATTGAAACCAGATTATTTATGGTTGATGGATGACGATTCAATTCCAACACCTAATGCTTTGGAAAAATTAATAGAAGTAGCTGAAAACATCGGAGAATTCGGCTTTTTAGCCAGTAAAGTGTTATGGAAAGATAAGTCTATGTGTAATATGAATGTTCCTAAGGTAACTTTGAATCGTAAATTACAAGATTATGATGGCAATCCTAAAAAGATTATTATGGGAACGTTCGTATCATTTTTCGTGCCGATGAAGGTTGTCAAAGAAGTTGGATTACCAATTAAAGAATTCTTCATTTGGGCTGATGATTTTGAGTATTCACGCAGAATTTCACGAAAATATCCAGCTTACTTTGTGCCAGAAAGTGTAGTTATTCATAAATGTAAGTCAAATAATGGGAGCAATATTGTTAATGACTCTCCTGATAGATTTAAACGGTATGAATTTGCTTATCGTAATGAAGTCTACGTTTATCGTAGAGAAGGGATTGCTGGCTGGGTTCATCTAGGCTTAAAAACTATATTGCATTTAACTAAGGTTATTATAAAATCAAAAGATAATAAAAAGAGGAGAATTCAAATTATCTGGAATGCTACAAAAGAGGGGCTTTCTTTTAAACCGACAATTGAGCATTTAAGAACTGATGATGGGGAAAATTAGCTTTTATAAAGTTCAGATAAGATGAAGTAGGCGAAAATGACTAAAAGTAAAAAATATTATTTTATGTATCTGAATGCAATAGCATCTTCGTTTGCTGTTGTTGTTGCACACACTATTACTAATCCAGCACAATTGGGAATTACAAAAATTGGACCAACGTTTTATGTAATTCTTTGTATTGTATTAGGGATAGCTTTTTCTTTTGGGGTTCCGATCTTCTTTATGCAATCGGGAGCCAATATTCTAAATTACCGTGAACGATATGACACAAAGACTTTTTTTATAAAAAGAATTCACAAGGTTGTCATTCCATTTATAATTTGGAGCATATTCGGCTTCTTTTTCATTTATGGGAAAAGTGGTTTTTCTCTCACTTTGAAGTCTTTTATTACTACATTCCTTTCTGGAAGCATCGTAGGACCTTATTGGTTTTTCTATAATATAATTGGCTTTTATTTATGTGTGCCGTTTATTTCTTTGATTATTAAATATGCGAGCCGAAATATTATAAAATACACAATTTTGGTATTACTAGTAGTGAACACTGGTATCCCAATTATTAATATTCTTACAAAGAGTCAAAGCTTATTTAGTACTTCTTTTCCATTTATTGGTCCCTATGCTCAATATTTTATAGCTGGCTGGTATTTTGCGCATAATGATATTTCAAGAAGAACACACAAACAAATCTATATTCTTGGAATAACTATGTTATTTTTTGAAATAATTGCGACAATTTATTTTTCGTTTTATGTAAAACAGCTTCCGGGCTTAAATTATCCAGGAGGGATTGTCAAAACATTCTTCGATATTGCAATGCTTCCTTCGTTTTGTGTAATGTGTGCCTTATTTTTAATTTTTAAACAAACTGAGCCCAAGTTGCAAAAATCTGATAGTTTTAGGAAATATCTTGCTCAAGGAGCTGGGCTAACATTTGGTATCTATCTTCTTCATCCATTCATAATTACTTGGTTGTTAGTGCCATTTAATAATTATTTAACTACGTTACCACTACTTATTAAGATGGTTATTGATCCTATTTTTGTGTATTTGTTAAGTGGGGTTATCACATTTCTGATTCGTAAAATGAAGTATTTAAGATGGTTGATGCCATAATGTAATGGGAGGAGAAGAATAATGAGGAAAAAATCCGTATTCATAATTAATCTACTATTATTTATTTTTATTCTAATATATTTTACCCAAATTTCACCGCTTGTACCTTTTGATGGTGATGATTGGAGATACATAGGTGGTATTCGACCTCCTTTTCCATTATGGGGAGTTTGGAATCCAACTAGAGTATTGCCAGAAACTTTAATGGGGGTTGGGGGCTATATTGCTTCTTTCGTTATATATCCATTTACTCATGACTATATTAATTCTTTAACATTTGTAGAAGCAGTAATCTTTTCTGTATTTATAATGGGAGCTTGCATTGCATATTACCGGCTACTTGTAAAAAGATTACATTTTAATAGATTCTCTGCCATTGCAAGTGAATTATTATTCTTTATATCTTTTTTTCTACTTTTCAAACATTTAAATCAACCAAGTTACAGTGGCTTTTGGACTGTCGATTTGTCATGTGTGTTTTTTTATTTAATTCCAGGTTTATTAAATGCTTCAGTAATGATGTATATGGAAGGTACTAGTGATTTTTCGAAAACTTACAAGGCAATGAGTAACTTGGGTAAAGGAATCTTTATCCTCACCTTATATTTCACTTTATTTTCTAATACACAGTTAACAATAATTATTGCGACTTATAGTTTTTTTAAGATAATTCAAGTTTTTCTTGAGAATCAAAGGAAAATTGATATTTCTTATTTTAAAGCTGTGTTCGTATATTTATTAATCTTATTTATTTGGCTTTGTTCAGTAATTTTTGATTTGAACGGACAACGCGCTAAAGCTGTCCAAGGCCAGAATAATACCTCATTATTTATTGCAATGCATGACACTTTAGAGCAATCTAAAGTGCTTTTTCAAGCTTTTAACGTCAAAATTCTTGTTGCTTTTATATGTGTTAGTGTTCTAGCAATTATTGCCGGCACAAAAACGAGTAAAGGCATTGCGAGAAAAAGTTTCATGAATCTGTGGATAATTAGTACTTTGTGTTTAATTAGCTCGTTTATGTATTTATTTATTGCATATACTAAGGCAGGTAGTATGTACGCATCAAGGCCTGATGCAATGTGGCCAATAATTTTCTTCTTGTTATTTATATCTAATCTTAGCTTTGCGTTTTTAATTACAGTTATTGATAGTATACAGCCACTACTCCCATTAGTAATTGTTTTGGCCTCGTTGGTTGCATTTAATTTAAATTATCGGCAAGTGCAGCCTACCAATGCTCCTTATTCGGCCGTTACAGCCAAACGTGTAGATAATTATATTATTAAGCAGATTAAACATGCTGATGAAAAAGGCGAATCAGAAGTTATAGTGAAAGTTCCAGTAGATCAAAAAAATTATTCGTCCAAAGTTACAACTTCTAATTGGCCTCATTCCTATGACATGGCAGTATGGTTACAAAACACTTTGTATTCTCATGGTATCATCCGTACAAGGATGCATATTGTGTTTAAGCCAGATAAAGCAGTAAATGCTAGATTTTATGAAAATAAAAATGAGCAATCATTTGCACCATTAGAATAGGATAATTAAGGTTCATGAAAAAATACAAGAAATTAACACTCAATATCACTTTTTTAAGTATAGCAATACTATTAGTTTATTATTTAATAGTGGCTTATAAACTTAAGCTTAATGTTAGTCCAGATGAACTACTTCGTTATGAAATTCCGTTATACATCTATCAACATGGAACACTTCCGGTTGGAACAAATAAAGCGGTGATGTTACCATATGGGAATTATTCGTATGCTTATTATCCGCAACTATTAGGTGGAGTACTAAGTGCATTATTTATGAAAGTAATGTCTCTTTTTTCAACAGATCCTAAATTATTACTTTTTGCTGCTCGTTGGACTAGCGCATTAATGGGAATTGTTACTGTTTATTGTGTTGTTCAAACTTGTAGGTTATTTACTAAAAACAACTTTTTAAGTAATATGTCGGCAGTAGTTGTTGGCTTATTACCACAGTTTGTTTATCTGTCAGCATATGTAAACAATGATATTGTCGCAATTGCTGGAGTAAGCATAATGATTTATGCTTTAACTTTAGCTACAAAAAGCAATTGGAATTATAAAAATTCTCTTGTCTTATCACTAGGGATAATTATTTGCTTATTAGGATATCTTAACTCAGTACCGTTTGTACTGGTGGGGATAGGATATGCAATTTTCTTGTTAGTAGAACAAATAAGAAATAAGAAATTGCTTTTCAAGTACGGAATATGGATTTTAGTAGTAGTAGTAATAGTCGTTATAGTTTGTGTAGCACCATTATATATTCGCAACTATTACTTATATCATGACTTTACGGGAGCAAGAGTATTTAGCGCCGCATATCAACGCTGGTTAGATGGTGGTGGAAAACCAACAATGCACCCGTACTCAAGTGGAATTATAAAGCTTATTTTTAATACTGACTGGATAGTAACGACATTTAAGAGTATGGTTAGCTTGTTTGGGTATATGAATGTTTTCCCTAAATTAGGATACTATATCTTTTATCTCTTGTTTTTCTATACTGGACTTTTATTTAGCATAGTATTGCTAAGCAAAGAAAAATCCAAGGATACTAAAACAAAGATATTTAATTGCCTAATGCTTATAGGCGTGTTACTTACACTTTTTCTAAGTATGTACCGTTCTGTGACAACCGATTACCAACCCCAAGGAAGATATGTGTTGACTGTTCTTCCAATATTTATTATTTGGTGGACGACAGGAATGAATAAGTTACGGAAATTATCTAGGCCCAAATATTCAGTCTTTCTATATACTACATTAATAACAGTATATGCAATTATAAGTTTGACTTGTGTGATACATTATGTTGTCTTAAATTCAATATTAATAGGATGAGAATCTGGCGGTAAAGTACACTACATTTATGGAGGAACAAAAGATGAATAATAGCATATTAACCATTGTAGTACCATGTTATAACGAGCAAGAAGTGTTGCCAGAAACAGTTAAAGAATTGGGCGGAGTATTAGAAAAACTCATTAAGGATGGAAATGTATCACCTAAAAGTAAAATTCTGTTCGTTAACGATGGTAGTAAAGATAAGACGTGGGAATTAATCTCAAAATATACTAAAGAGTATGAATATGTTACAGGAATTAAGTTTAGCCGTAACTATGGGCATCAAAATGCATTATTGGCGGGAATGTCGGTGGCTGTAAAATATTCAGATATGATTATTACAATTGATGCGGATTTACAAGATGACATTTATGCAATTCCGAAAATGGTTGAAAAATACAACGAAGGTTACGATGTTGTTTACGGTGTTCGTAATAGTCGAGAAACTGATACTTTCTTTAAGCGGCGTACTGCGCTGGCTTTTTATGGCTTAATGGGCAAACTTGGAGTAAAACTTGTTCCTGATTCGGCAGATTACCGTTTATTAAGTAAACGTGCTACAGAAAGCTTACTTGACTTTAAGGAACGTAATCTTTTCTTGCGAGGGATGGTTCCGCTAGTCGGTTATGATTCAGCTAAGGTTTACTATGCCCGGAAAGAACGGTTTGCAGGAAAGTCGAAGTATCCATTGAGTAAAATGCTTCACTTTGCATTAGACGGAATTACATCATTTTCGATTGCTCCAATTCACCTAATCTTGTATTTAGGCGTGTTGACGGTGATCTTTAGTATTATTATGATGATTTACACTCTAGTAGAAAAAATTAATGGACATATTGTCTCTGGATGGGCGTCCTTAATGATTTCTATTTGGTTCTTAGGCGGAGTACAGCTTATCTCGATTAGTATCATTGGAGAATATGTAGGTAAGATTTTCTCTGAGGTCAAGCATAGACCACGTTTTGTGATTGAGGCTGAAACATATACTGAAAAGATGACAAAACAAGATAAATAAGTTAGGAGTAGTTGAAATATGTCTGCTAGGGAAGAAAAAGTTGTTAATGCTATTTTAAAGTACAGAAATTTTATTTTTTTAATCTTGGTATCTGTAATTGCATTAATAATGCGCCTTAAGTTATTCAGCTTTCAATCATATGATTTTAGAATTTTCTTACTTCCGTGGTACGAGACCATTGAAAAATTAGGTGGAATAAAGGCCCTTGATATGCAGGTGGGGAATTATGGTATTACTTATCAAACTTTAATTGCACTTTTCACATACCTACCATTTAAGCCAATTGTAATGTATAAGTTCTTATCGGTATGTTTTGATTATGTTTTAGCAGTTGGAAGTGCTTTATTGGTACAGGCCCTATATGATTCACAAAGTAAATCACTTTTTTTACTTGTTTATTCTGTGATTCTTTTTGTTCCAACAGTAGTAATGAATTCAGGTTTGTGGGGGCAATGTGACTCAATTTATTGTTCATTCATAATTCTTTCTCTATTGAGCTTAGTAAAGAATAAAAAAATACCATCATTTATTTTCTTGGGTGTTGCTTTTGCATTTAAATTTCAGACAATTTTTATTTTACCGCTATACATTTTGCTTTATTTAAGAAATAAGAGTTTTAGTATTCTGTACTTTGGAGTTTCGTTTATAAGTTTTTATTTGTGTTGTCTCCCAGGAATTATTATGGGAAGAAATTGGTTAGATCCTATTCGTATCTATCTGGGTCAAATTGATGAAACTAGGATTAATTTGTTGTATCCGAATCTTTCGGGAATGATGACTCAAATAAATAACGGAAATATATATAACTACCAAATCATGAAGTCATTTTTGATCTTTTTAACATTAGCTATTTTATTAATCGGTTCATATTACTTATTTGTGAAAGATAAAGTATGGACAAAAGATCAGATAGTAGTTTATGGATTATGGATTATTTGGACATGTGTTATGTTTTTACCAAGTATGCATGACAGGTATGGATATTTAGTGGATGTTTTATTAGTTTTACTTTCTTTTAAGTACCCAATTCTTTGGATTAATACTACTTTTTCAATTCTAGAAAGTTGGCTGGTATATGTTAGTGGACTTTTTGGAATAGATATTAATATACAATTACTTTCTTTTACGGCAGTATTAAATTATACTTGCTTTACAATGGTGGTATTTTTTAATAAATATGACAAACTATTAATGAAATCAATAAGCTAATATTTTAAGATTACAAGTAACCCACTTAAAACTTACTTGTAATCTTTTTGTAATTTAAGAGTGGTAAACTAAGAAGCGATTAAATAAAAGGGGAAGGTATATCTTAAATTATGGCAAGTGATAGTAACTCAAAAAACAATCAGTTTCGTGTTGTATTACCAGTAATCTTTACGTTTGGAGCATCATTAGTTTTCTTCCAGGGAAATGCTCAAGCTGATGATACCAATGCCACTGCTAATACAGCGGTCACTACTACACAAACCAGTGACAATCAACAAAGTAGTAATTATCAAAATGCTAATGTTGCTTTGATGACTGCCCAAGCTGTTCAGACTCATGCCGCTGAGCAGACTGCTAATACAGATCCTAATAAAGGGGCTGTTGATATTAGCGCCGAGAATGCACAAAATGTCGCTAATGCACCAGCAGTTGATACCCAGCCTAATGTGTCAACGAATCAAATAAGTAATACCCAAGCTGATCCAGAAAATGGAACTGCTTCAACGACCGTTAGTGGGACTGGTAACATTAACACTAATGGGCTTTCTGCTCGTAACGTACAATTTTTAGAAAGTATCCACCAAGGAGCCGTTGATGGCTGGAAACAATTTGGAGTTTTACCATCATTGACTGGTGCTCAAGCTATTATTGAAAGTGGTTGGGGTCAATCTGCTTTAACTACTCAAGGCCATAACTTGTTTGGAATCAAGGGTTCTTACAATGGACAATCAGTTACAATGCCGACTTATGAGTATTATGGTGGTCGGTATGTTCAAATTAATGATGCTTTCCGCGCATATCCGTCAAATTATGAAAGTATTGTTGATCACGGCCGTTTCTTAAAAGAAAATAGTCGCTACAGTAATTTGATCGGTCAAAAAGATTATCAAACCGTTACTCGCTTAATTCGACAAGACGGATACGCTACTGATCCACAATATACAAATACGCTTAATCGTGTAATCCGTCAATATAATTTGACTGCTTGGGACCAAGAAGCCTTTAATGACAACATCAATACTGGTCATATTGATAATGTCTCTGTTCAAGGAAACAATCTTAAAGTGGAAGGCTGGCATGCTACTAATAATTATGATCAAAGTATGCATCACTTTATTATCCTTCTTGATGGTAATACTAAGCAAGAATTATATCGTCAAGAAGTTCCTGGTACTTACCGTCAAGATGTCCAAAATGTTTATCCAAATGCCAAGATTTCTGGTTGGGGTGGTTTTAGTTTAACGGTTTCAAACGCTGCTAATTTTGCAGGCAAGGCAATTCAAGTTGTTTCTCGTTATACTAAGAATACTAATGGGGAACCAAATGGTGGAGACGATTTATGGTTTAATTCGGTAAATCTTAATACCAATGCTGGTTATCTTGACAATTTCAATATTGATGCTGCTACTAATACTCTTAATATTAGTGGTTGGCATGCAACCGATCAATCCGCGGGCAAGGATCATCATTTTATTATCCTTTATGATGCCACTAAAAACCGGGAGTTAGGTCGATATGAAGTTAATTCCGCAATTCGTAATGATGTTGCCAAGGTCTACAATGTTTACAATGCTGGTAAATCTGGATTTAACCTTCAAGTAAACATTAGTCCGGCGTTGATTGGTGATAATATTCAAGTAATTTCTCGTTACAGTAATGCTGCTAACGGTGAAGGTAATTATGTTGATTATTGGTTTGCACCAAAAACGTTTAATGCTAACCAATCATATTTAGATCAGGTCGAGATTTCAGATAACCAAGTTCATGTTAGTGGTTGGCAAGCTGCTGATGCTAGTGTTAAACAGCAAAATCATTTCGTAATTCTTTATGATGCCACTACTCATCGCGAAATCACTCGTAAACAAGTAAGCAATGTCAGTCGCCTTGATGTTCAACGAGCTTATCCAAACATTGCTAATGCTGGTAAGTCTGGCTTTGATGTTACCTTTGACTTTAATAGAGCAGCTTACGCGGGACATCAGTTACAAGTGATTTCCCGTTATAGTGATGCAAATAATGGTGAAGGTAATCGTACTGATGCATGGTTTGCTCCTACCATTGTCCCAAGCAACAATCAAGGATTTCTTGACAGCTTTGTTGTAAAAAATGGTGGAGTAACGGTAACTGGATGGCAAGCCGCTGATCAAAGTTATAACCAAAAGAATCACTTTGTTATCCTTTATGATGCTACAACTCACCGTGAAATTGCACGTCAACAAGTAACTAACTTAGATCGACCTGATGTTCAAAAAGCATATCCGTCAATCTATAACTCTGCTAAATCTGGTTTCAAAGCAGCCTTTAAATTAGATAGTAGTTTAATTGGACATGAGATCCAAGTGGTTTCTCGCTATAGTGATGCAAACAATGGTGAGGGTAATCGTACTGATTTCTGGTTTGATGCTATCAAGTTACCACAAAATCTATATTAATTTATCGTTTATAGCTAAGCAGTACCTTAAATGTAGGTGCTGCTTATTTTATATAGAAACTTAGAGCGAATTTTTAATATAAAAACATTGTTTAATTACTTGTGTTAAAATAAGAAAGGATTTTTGTTAATCATAAGGAGGCCACTATGAAAGGAATAATTTTAGCCGGTGGGTCAGGAACCCGCCTCTATCCAATTACGCGTGGTATTTCAAAACAATTGATTCCGGTTTATGATAAGCCGATGATTTATTATCCGCTATCGACTTTGATGCTGGCAGGAATTCGAGACATCTTGGTGATCTCGACACCGGAATATTTGCCACTATTTGAAGAATTATTGGGTGACGGGTCCAGTCTGGGCTTGAACTTCTCCTACAAGGTGCAAGATCACCCAAATGGACTCGCCGAAGCTTTTATTCTCGGCGAAGATTTTATTGGTGACGATAGTGTTTGTTTGATTTTAGGAGACAATATCTATTATGGGGCTGGTTTGTCCGACTTAGTTCAATCAGCAGCGAAAAAAACTGATGGTGCTACAGTCTTTGGCTACCATGTTAATGATCCTGAACGTTTTGGGGTGGTTGATTTTGATGACCAGATGCATGCCTTATCGATTGAAGAAAAGCCGGCTCATCCTAAGAGTAATTATGCGGTGACTGGTCTTTACTTCTATGATAATCAAGTAGTTGATATTGCTAAAAACATCAAGCCATCGGATCGTGGCGAACTTGAGATTACTGATGTTAACAAGGAATACCTGCGTCAAGGCAAGCTCGATGTTAAGTTAATGGGTCGTGGCTATGCCTGGTTAGATACCGGTACGCACGATTCAATGCTCGAAGCAGCCAATTTCATCGCCACGATTGAAAAACGCCAAAACTTAAAAGTGGCTTCCTTAGAAGAAATTGCTTATCGGATGGGTTACCTTAATAAGGACCAATTAGTTGAACTTGCTCAACCTTTAAAGAAGAATGACTATGGTCAATACTTATTACGGTTAGCACAACAGGACTAGGAGTGAACAGATAATGGGAAAATTAAACGTTCAAACAACCAAACTACAAGACGTCAAAATTATTACTCCCGCCGTCTTTGGTGATCACCGGGGTTTCTTTGAAGAAACTTACTCTGATCGTGACTTCAAGGCAGCGGGGATTGACTTTAATTTTATTCAAGATAACCAATCACTTTCAACGCAGGCGGGTGTTCTCCGTGGATTACACTTTCAACGGGGAAAAGCAGCCCAAACAAAGTTAATCCGGGTAGTTACTGGTGCCGTCCTTGATGTGATTGTTGACTTACGGAAGGGTTCACCAACATACAAGCAATGGGAAGGTTATATCTTATCCGCAAGTAACCACCGTCAACTCTTAGTCCCACGTGGATTTGCCCATGGCTTCTTGACTCTAACTGATAACGTTAACTTTGTTTACAAGTGCGATAACTATTACGATGCAGAAGCAGATGGGGGAATTTCCTTTAAGACGCCGGAATTAAACATTGACTGGCCAATTGAATTTGATAAGGCCATTACTTCCGAAAAGGATGCCGCACAACCAACCTTAACTGAATTTGAAAAAGACAACCCATTTGTTTATGGTGAAATTTAAGCGAGGTCGTTATGGAAGAGTTTAAGAATATTATTGTTACGGGGGGAGCTGGTTTTATTGGCTCCAACTTTGTTCACTATGTTGTTAACTACCACCCGGAAGTTGAACACATTACGGTTTTAGATAAACTGACTTATGCTGGTAATCCCGCTAATCTTGATGGCTTGCCAAAGGATAAAGTTGAACTCGTCGTCGGGGATATTTGTGATAAAGACTTAGTTGATAAGTTGGCAAGCAAAGCCGATGCCGTTGTGCATTACGCGGCGGAAAGTCACAATGACAACTCCTTGATTGATCCCACTCCGTTTATCCAAACTAATATCGTTGGGACTTCGGTTTTAATTAATGCTTGTCGCAAATATGACGTCCGTTACCACCATATTTCCACAGATGAAGTCTATGGGGATTTACCATTACGGGAAGACTTACCCGGTCATGGTGAAGGAAAAGGAGAAAAGTTTACTCCCGAATCACCATACCGGCCATCAAGTCCTTATTCTTCGTCAAAGGCTAGCTCTGACTTATTAGTGCGGGCTTGGGTTCGGTCATTTGGCTTACGGGCGACGATTTCCAATTGTTCTAACAATTATGGGCCTTACCAACACATTGAAAAGTTCATTCCTCGTCAGATTACTAATATCTTAAGTGGCATTCGGCCTAAGCTTTATGGATCCGGTAAAAATGTTCGCGACTGGATTCACACTAATGATCATTCCCGCGCCGTTTGGGATATTTTGACCAAGGGTAAGATCGGTGAAACTTACCTGATCGGAGCCGATGGTGAAAAGAATAATAAGGAAGTTCTGGAAATGATCTTAGAGCTAATGGGGCAACCTAAAGATGCTTATGACCATGTGAAGGATCGTCCCGGCCACGATTTGCGGTATGCCATTGATGCAACAAAGCTCCGGACAGAATTAGGATGGGAGCCTGAATTCACTGACTTCAAGACCGGTTTGCAACACACAATTGATTGGTATACGGAACACCAAGATTGGTGGAAAGATGAAAAAGCCGCGGTTGAAGCAAAATATGCAAAAAATGGTCAATAAAAGATAAAAAGAGTCGTGTTATTCCCGAAGTTTAAGGAATGCACGACTCTTATTTTAAGGACAACAGATGGATGACATGGAAAGAATATTGAGAGCTGTTGTCAAACTGATTATATCATTAAGTAGCTTTAATGTAAGGAGAAAACAAATGACAAAAATTTTGATTACTGGTGCTAATGGTCAACTTGGCTCCGAATTACGTAATTTATTGGATGAACGCGGGATTACATATGACGCCTTTGATTCTAAACAAATGGATATTACTGATCAAGCCGTTGTAAATGAAAAGATTAGTGCGCTTAAGCCGGAAGTAATCTATCATTGTGCCGCTTATACCGCCGTTGATAATGCTGAAGATGTTGCCAAAGACCTCAATTGGCAAGTAAACGCCGATGGTACGCGCAACGTTGCCGAGGCCGCTAAAAGTGTTGGTGCTAAGATGGTTTACATCAGTACCGATTATGTCTTTGATGGGACCAATGAAAGCGAGTATGAAGTTGATGCGCCCACTAATCCACGAAATGAATATGGTAAAGCGAAACTTGCCGGTGAAAAAGCAATCCAAGAAACCTTCGCTGATTACTACATCATTCGCACATCCTGGGTCTTTGGTAAATACGGTAAGAATTTTGTCTACACCATGCTTCGTCTTGCCAAAGACCATGATCAGCTCACCGTCGTCAACGATCAATTTGGCCGCCCAACGTGGACTAGAACCCTGGCTGAATTTATGACTTACTTAGTCGATCATAGTCAACCATTCGGTACCTACCAGCTATCTAACGAGAAGAGTTGTTCCTGGTACGAATTCGCCACCGAGATCTTAAAGGATAAAAATGTTGAAGTCGCTCCCGTTGATTCATCAGCATATCCAGCCAAAGCTTACCGCCCTCGCCATTCAGTTATGAGCTTGAAGAAGGCAGAAGACACTGGGTTTGAGATTATGGATTGGCAAACGGCCCTTAATAAATTTATGGAATTAATTTAAATCTTAATAAATTTGTAATCATTTTTGTGGTATCTTTAATAGTGATATTTCTAACTTATAGGGAGATAACAATGGAAATAAAGAAACACTATAAATTATACAAAGATGGTAAAAATTGGTGCGCAATGGCGTTAGCTGTTGCGGCAGTTTCAGCGGGATTAGTATTGGGAAATACGAATGTAAAAGCTGATACGCCGGCTGATAATGTACCGGTAGTTAAAACTACTAATCCTACTACTGGGGGAGCCACTGCAGAGCTAGCTAGTCAAGAAAAGGCTGCTCAAGCAAAGGATAACGGAAACTATGGCTACCTTGATGTTGCTCAAGTTGTTAATAATAATGACTTGCATGTTAGTGGCTGGCAAGCAACCAATCAAGCCGCTGGCAAGGATAATCGTTATTTAGTGGCTTATGATAGTACTACTAATACCGAATTAGGTCGTACATCGGTAACCGAAAATGTAGCGCGTCCTGATGTTGCCAAGGCTTATCCGGATGTGGTTAACGCTAAGGATTCCGGTTACCAAGCAACGATGAATAATCTGGACTGGAGTAAGGTTAAGAGTGTTGATGACCAGATTCACATTGTTAGTCGCTATAGTGATGCCGCTAATGGTGAAGGGAATCATGTTGATAATTGGTCGCAACCAATTAATCTTGATAAGGGAAATTATGCTTATCTTGATAATTTTGGTGTTAAAGATAATCAGCTTCAAGTTTCTGGTTGGAATGCGACTAATAAGGCATTAGGGAAAGCTAATCACTATGTGATTTTATATGACCGCACCGCTGGTCATGAAATTACTCGGGTAAAAGTAGAACCTACGGTCCGTCCTGATGTAGCGAAAGCTTACTCCCAAGTGATTAATGCCAAAGATTCTGGTTTTAATACAGCCTTTTCACTGGCTGGCATTGACTTAAACCATGAACTGCAAATTATCAGTCGCTATAGCGATGCTGCTAATGGTGAAGGAAACTATGTTAGTTACTGGTATGCCCCTAAGAAGTTTGCGCCAGCTAACACTAGTAATCAAGGGAGTCTTGATTCATTTAATCTTAGTAACGGTCAATTAATCGTTAGTGGCTGGCACGCAACGGATTATTCTCAAGTTGAAAATAGTCACTACTTGATCCTATTTGATAATACAAATAAGACGCAAGTTAAGTCTATTAAGGTAACTAATGGTGCCCGTCCCGATGTGGCAAAGGCTTATCCTACAGTAGCAACAGCTGGGCAATCTGGCTTTAATGCTAATTTTGGTACAGTAAATCTTACCCCAGGTCATAGCTATAGTCTTGTTAGTCGTTACTCGACGTTAGATGGTGGTAATGGGGATAATGGTCAAAGTAAGACTACTGATTATTGGTTTAATCCTGTAACGTTGGATCAACAAGCTTCTTATGTTGATAGCTTTACCAAGACTGATAATGGCTACAATGTGAAAGGCTGGATGGTCAGCGATCAATCAATTAACAAGCCTAATGCTTACCTTATTTTATTGAATGATGGTCAAGAAATTGCTAGGACGAAGGTCGAACTAACTGACCGTCCTGATGTAGCTAAAGTTTATCCAAGCATTTACAACTCGCAAAAGAGTGGCTTTAACGGTGAATTTAAGGTGGATCCAGCTAAGGCAAACGGCACCCTTAAAGTAATTATGCGGTTTGCTGGTGATGATGCTAACCAAAATTACAGCGATCAGTATAGTCAAGATTATCCAACGAATGCTGGTAATTTTGATAATATTCACGTAACAGCTAGTCAGGTTAGTTTGAGTGGCTGGCATGCAAGTACGCAAGCGGGTAATAAACCATATGAATGGTTGATCGTTCTTGATAATAATGGTCAAGAACTTTACCGCCAAGAGATTACAGATAAGGACCTTGGACGAAATGATGTTCAAAATGTTTATCC